>CAYNDM010000204.1:0-6077 GCA_964395265.1 uncultured Bacteriovoracaceae bacterium | reverse complement strand
CATCATCACGATTCAATCCTCTGTTTCTTGGAAGGAGCGAGGAGTCGCCACGGCCAATAATATCTTCATGAGGACTCTGGGGAGCGCGGTCGGAGTCGCGGCATTCGGGGGAGTCCTGAACTCGACGATCGCCAGCCGTCTTCAGAGGAGCACCCTGGTTTTTCCAGGCGATACACGCGCTGTCGACCTGGTCAATCGGCTCCTCGACTCGACAGGCGGCGATCTGGGCCCGGGCGAAAGGGAAATCGTCGCCGGGAGTCTCGCAAGCGGAATGGAATCGGTTTTCGTTTTCGCGGTCGGCGTGGCGATCGTCGCGCTGTATTTCATCTGGAGGTTGCCCGCCCGGGTTGCGCGGCAGGCGAACGGATGAGGCGGGTTGCGAGTCGCTCTCGAGCGAAGCGCATCGGGTCCAGAGCGCATTGAACACGGATCGAATTGAACGCAAGGAGGAGATGTGCGAATGGAGCTATTCAGCCGCGAAGTCAAAACAGAGGTCGGCGCGCTCAGGTTGGTCGCTGACAGTCACGCGCTCGTGGCCGTCCTCTGGCAAGGCGATGATCCGAAGCGCGTGCCCCTGCCCGAGTGGCGGGAGGCACGCGCTCATCCTGTATTGGATCAGGCCGAGAGGCAGCTCGAGGAATACTTCGAGGCTCGCAGAGCCCAGTTCGATCTTCCCATCCGGTTCATCGTTGGAACCGAATTCCAGAAACGGGTCTGGTCGGCGCTACTCGAAATCCCACATGGCGAGACACGCACCTATGGCGCGCTTGCGGCCGGCATCGGACGACCCGGGGCCTCTCGCGCCGTCGGAGTCGCCAATTCGCGCAACCCGGTCTCGATTATTGTGCCCTGTCATCGCGTGATCGGAGCGGACGGAAAGCTCACGGGCTTCGCGGGCGGGCTTGCGGTCAAGAAGAAGCTCCTGGATCTGGAGCGAGGGTTCAGCTCTCCCGGATCTGAAGCGGCGCCTGGCAATGATTGCAGAGATCCGAGAGCGGCCATTTCGGCTTAGACCGAACCAGGGCGATTCCCCGTCCGCAATCGGGGCAGGTCCCCTGGCCACCGAGAATCACTTCTTCTTGCGCGGACGCGGAGAAGAACATGACGGGCCCTGCGATCAAAAGAAGCGGAACCAGGACGAAGTGAAGAATCGGGAGAAAGACCGCCACGAGGGCCAGCCCCCAGGTGATTCCCCAGGCTTTCAGACCGCGACGAGTGCGCTCCGCTCTGGTCCAGGTCTTGAATTCGACCATGCCAGCAGCAGTTGCGCCTTTGTTGCTCTGGATCACGACAGGTAGCTTCGTAGGCGTGCTCATCTTTTTTTTATGGGCGAATGGTGATGAAAATTCAAGGACAGGATCTGCCGAGTTGGTAAGAAGGGGCTATGGAATTCGGAAAAGTCGCAAATGTCGATCGCATTCGCTTTGAGCTTCCAGACCAGGATCCGAGAACGTTGGCCGCGCTGGAGTGGTCCCGATCATCCGAGGCCGCTCGAATCCTGATCGGGGCCCCGGTTTGGGCAAGCAAGGAATGGGTGGGCACTCTCTATCCCGCGAGGACCCAGCCTCGGGATTTCCTGAAGCTCTACTCCAGGCGCTTCAATGCGATCGAGCTGAATTCGACATTCTACGGGATCCCCGAGCCCAAGACCATCGAGAATTGGCGCGATTCCGTGCCTGGGGAGTTTCGATTTGCCCCGAAGCTCTATCAAGGGATCTCGCATGAGACGGATCGAAGCGCGGTCGAGCGTTTGACCTCGCAGTTCTTTTCCTCCGTCCTTCGTTTCGGCGAGAAGCTAGGGACCAGCTTCTTGCAGCTGCCACCGCACTTCGCTCCTTCGTCCCTCGGTGTCTTGGAGCGGATCCTGCGGGCCGTGCCCTCCTCGGCGAAGCTCGCCGTCGAGTTTCGCCATCCGGCTTGGTTTCAGCGTGGGAAGATCCGGGACGAAGCGTTCGATCTCCTGGGCTCCTGCGGGGTGGGGACCGTGATCACCGACGTGGCTGGGCGAAGGGATGTCTTGCATTCTTCGTTGCCAGTGGCGAGAACGATGATTCGGTTCGTCGGCAACGAATTGCACCCCAGCGACTTCACGCGGACGGACGAGTGGGTGCTTCGGCTGCGCCAGTGGTTCGCGGCGGGCCTGGATGAATTGAGTCTTTTCATCCATCACCCTACGAATATCCACGTGCCTGAGTTGGCGAGCTATTGGGTGGATCGCTTGAATGAGGTGATGGGGATCGCCCTGCCGCGCCCTTTGACTAGCGCGAGGCCGGATCAAGAAGAGTCGCAATTGACGCTTCTGTGATATGCAGAAGGTGATGTCACTTCTTCGGCTCATCGGGTTCACGCTGATTTTGGTCGCTCCGCTAAGTTCTTGGGCTTCGAACGCGGAGGCCGAGAAATTCGCGAAAAACCTGTATCGCCAGCTCCGAGGGACTCCACCCAAAGGCAAACCAGCTTTCACCGTGCGCAAATGCGAGAGGATCTCGGCGCAGAACTGGGCCAAGCTCCTTCTACTGGGGCAGCCGATCGAACATCAGGTCAAGTTCGCCGAAGGATGCGATCTGGAAGGGACGCTTCGCTTGAGTTCAGGCGGGTTCCCCGTGGATATGAAGCTGCGCCACGTTGAGGGTACGGAACGCCTCAAAGGCTATATTCAGCCCAATTTCACGCCGGATTTCTCCGCCAAGCAGGTGCGAGTGGAGATCGTAGGGAGCAAGGGCGAAGCGCTGCCGGCCGGTCTGGAGTTCGGCTTCGACTACGAATTCAGCATGGGAATGGATGGAAAGATTCGCGAGGACAAAGGCGGGACTTTGTCTCTCACGCGATTCAGGAAGAGAAAGGTGACCTCCCGGATCCCGATCCGATTTCGCTGAGCAGGTCTCCCGTGCCATGGAGGCGCCGCTTTTGCGGTCTTGCTTCAAGAAAGATTGCTGCGCTTAAAGGGAGTTTTGGATCAACCACTCCCTGAAGACCCTGGCGGACCCGGTTTTTCCACTCCAGCGTGCGCGGTTCAAGCCGATCAAGGCCACGACCATGGCATGGTGCTGGCCGGCTCGGTCGTTCATCTTGGAGTAGTGGCGATAAAGCTCGTCGATCCTGCGCACGGACGCTTCGGCGGCCGCTACGGTCTTGAAGGAGAGCGCTCCTCTGAAGGCTTGCGAGTAGACGTTCGCCTCGATTGCGGTGGGAGTGTAGAGATCGAAGTACCCGATGTCCTGTCCGGCCTGCTGCAGCACCCGGGCCACGTACGAAGGCCGAGTGCCGATCAGGTATGCGAGTTCCCTGATGTCGCGATTGCCGTTTCGAAAGGCGTGGATGATCCGATCTTTCTTGGTCGTTAGCGGACGAATCGGATGCACTGAAGCGGCGGGGCTGCCCGAAGCTTCCGGGACGCCGGACAGCGGTTTTGCGGGCCTACGCGATGCCATGCGAATGTCTCCTTGAGCCGGGATTCACTGCATCCGAGGTGCCAGCTTAGGAGAAACTTTTGCCGACCCGTCAGGCTTTCTTGAGAAAGCAGGTCTTCAGGACGAGCGTGCTTCCGTCCACCCGGCATTCGATCATGTCAGGATCGTCGATCAGGTGGATCTTCTTGATCAAGGTGCCTCGCTTCAAATCGCTCGAACCGCCTTTGACCTTCAGATCCTTGATCACCAGGACCGAGTCTCCCTCGCTAAGCGGAGCGCCGTTGGAGTCTTTCACCACGACCTGGCCCCCGGAGGCTCCCGACTCGAGCACGGCAATGATCCGATCCAGCCAGGCACGCGCTTCCTGTTCGTCGGCAAACCAGCGGTTAGCGGCGATTCCCACGGCTTCGAGCGGCAGTTCCGCAAGATCCCTGAGCTGTCGGGCCTGCGCGAGCGCCTTTTCCCTTCGATCCTGGGGCGAAGCCTCCATGAACGATCGAACGGTCTTTTCGTCGGTTTCGATATCGGTTTCGGCAAGATAATTGGTGAAGAGCTGATTGAGCTCCGACGCAAAGTTGAATTCCATGCCGGCGATTATACGCCGAACGGCGGGATTTGGCCAGGGTGAAGCCGTCCGGATAGGGCGGCAGCCCGATAGGGCAGGTAATGGTCCTTGAGAAAATCCGCCTTATTGTCCTTGTAGGAGGACACGATTCCCGCTCGGGAGAAGAGCGAGATCCAAATCCAGGCCAGATCGAGCTGATAGGGCAAGAACCCGCTTCTCGCGCTATTGGGGTACAGGTGATGGTTGTTGTGCCATTCTCCCGCGACGTATCCAGGCCAGAGCTGATTGATGGACATGTCGCGATGGTTGAAGTCGATGCCCGCGCGCCGGCGATCCTTGCCTCTTCCGTGCCCGTCATAGTTGAAGGTTCTGATGCCGATCGCCCAGACCCCTGACATCCCGAAGATCGCCAGAGCGAGCGCGTGGCCACCCAAGAGGAAGAGCATTCCGTACCAGAAGGCCCAGTTCAGCGAGTAGTGCAACATGGTCCACGCCGGATGACAGAGCGATCCCCATCTCTGGTAGGCCGCATAGCTGTTCAACCGCACGCCGGTGTGATTCATGAGTCGGCAGAGTCGCGAATAATCCTCGGGAGAGAGGTCCTTGGCCACCGTCTGGTGATTAACGTCAGCCAAGAAACAATAGAGCCAGCCCCCAAGGACATTGTAGGGATCGCCGGGGGTTTGGGGCAAAAGGTGATGCGCGTGATGGGAGATGACGTAGATCTCTTCTGGGATGATCTTGATGACCAGGTTCCTGCAGATCGAGCGAAAGAAGGGGTTTCTGAATTGGAAGGCTCGGTGAGCGGAGTACCGATGAAGCCAGATCGTTCCGTGGGTTCCTAAGACGACCATGCTGTAAACGAATCCCAGCGCCAGGAGTGGCCAGCTGAAATGAAACCTGAAAAAGAGAAAAAGGGGAATGGCCAGGCTCAGGCTGGTGAGCCATCCGAAGAGCGGCAGCCAGTTCTTCCTGCTTGAGGCGATATTCAGCCTGCGAAAAAACTCGACGAGGATTTCCTTTGGGCTGGGTCGGTAGAACTCGCCGTCGCGGGTATAACCGTAGGAGGGGGAATCCAATGCCCGATCGAGAAACGGGCGAAGAGCCGTCGGACTCAAGCAAGTGTCTCCGGTTGTGGCCCTGGAACGATCCCAATCAGATCGGGATCTTCCGTGCCTTCGTCATCCGATCCAGGGCGGCCCGATTTCTTCAGTTCCTTGCGGGCCGCGCGGGCAGCGCGCTTTTCTTCCTTACGTTCTTGCTTGGCACGTTCGCGATTTCTTTTTTCTTGCGTCGCACGACTGGGTCTTCCCATGAAGCCTCCCTGGCTCTAGCCGCTAAGGAGGACATGGGCCAACGGCCCGCAGACTCGATAGAAGCGTGTGGATTGGAAGCTCAAGAGTAGCACTCGAAATCACGAATAGATACCGAATTCTATTGAAGGAGAGCTTAGCGGAGGAGCGTAGCGTGCAGCCTTTCGGGCCTTTGCCGGGTCAGCTTTTCGCAAGCTCGGCATAGGTGGACCTGCATGGACTCCCAGTCATGCCAGTCGCCGTCTCTTTGAGCGAAGACGAGCCGGCACAGAAAGCATCTGAACTGGTTTTTCGGAAGTTTGGTCGTCTTTGGAATCATGATGGAGCTCCAGGAAGTCGGATGGTGAAGCAAAGAACGCGGCCTGCTCGGGTACCCAAGCAGGCCGCGTCTAAAGTCGATGGCGATTACCAGCGATTGCTGCGTCCGCCACGATTGTCGCGATTGTCGCGAGCGACCATCGGCTTGGCTTCGTTGACGGTCATTGGACGTCCGTCGTAATCCGCGCCGTTGAATTGGCTGATGGCGGCTTGCGCTTCGGCTTCCGTGGACATCTCGACGAATCCGAAACCCTTGCTGCGTCCGCTGTCGCGGTCAGTGATGATCTTGGATGACTCCACCGTCCCGCATTGCGAGAAAGTGTCGGTCAGGACCTGGTCGGTTGCCGAGAACGGAAGATTGCCTACGTAAAGTTTCTTACCCATATAACCTCCTAAAGGCTGGGAGCCGCTTGAGAGGATATGGGCACTATGCCCGCAGACTCAGAAGAAGCAAAGTGGAACTACTGACTC
>CAYNDM010000203.1:861-6096 GCA_964395265.1 uncultured Bacteriovoracaceae bacterium | reverse complement strand
AACGGTGGTCTGGCGTACTCAAAGCACGGTGACTAATCCTAAGGGGGTGGGGGTGAAGTTCGGCCCGATTCCCAGGCAGCAGCGACGAGCGCTCAAGGCCATTACGCTGCGCTTAAAGAAGATCGCCGCCTTCTATCGCTCGGCCCGCTATCTGATCAGCCAGGAGGAGTTTGTCAGAAAGCTTGAGGAGCTGCAGAACGAGCGAATCTCTGTCGGAAAAGGTAAAATCACGGAGGAACTGGAGGCGTGAGCGACCCAGCTCCGCAAAATCCCAACTCTTCATGGATGAGCGA
The DNA here is from genome assembly GCA_964395265.1 of uncultured Bacteriovoracaceae bacterium. GTDB lineage: Bacteria > Bdellovibrionota > UBA1018 > UBA1018 > UBA1018 > CAYNDM01. Next base: position 5,803 of record CAYNDM010000203.1, on the reverse strand, counting down.
GGCTCTGGCGCTCGCCCGACAAGCCGCGAACGAGGACGAGGTTCCGGTGGGCGCCGTGGTTGTCAAAGACGGCCAGATCATCGGAAGGGGATACAATCGCCGCGAAACCGAGCAGAATCCGCTCGGTCATGCGGAGCTCATGGCCATTCGGGAGGCCTGCATGAGCACCGGGAGCTGGCGCTTGAACGGTTGCACGCTGGTCGTCACCTTGGAGCCTTGCCCGATGTGCTTGGCCGCGAGCCAGCAGGCGCGGGTGGATGAAGTCGTCTATGGGGCGGCCGATCCCAAAGGAGGCGCTCTCAGTTTGGGTTACCGCTTGAACGAGGACGAACGCACCAATCACCGATTTCCGGTCACCTATCTGGAGACCGAAGCCTGCAAGTCCGTGCTCAAGGAATTCTTCCGTTCGAAGCGCCAAAAATCTGGCGCATGATCGCCGGCCGGGCAATGGCCAGACAATAAATAGTTGAGGTGGAAAAAATTTCCGTGCTACCGTCTTTGGTCTGAAGCGCGACCGATGCGTTCAGCGCTCCACGATGGAGCGTGCATTGTCGCCTCAAGGAGGAGTAGTGATGTTCGGACGTACCTCGCGAGCGGCGCTTTTCGCGCTCGCCGGTGTCCTCGCCGGTTGCAAAGCGCCTGGCATGGACTGGATGGATTCTCTGAGCATGGCCCAGGGGTTTCCCGGCCAGTCGATTCCCGTGCCCACCTTGCTCGACCTTCAGCCCTCGGCATCGAACGCCTGTCGAAGCGGAAATCCAAATCACATTTGTTTGGCGGCGAAGTGGCTTGTCTTCGTGGATCCGGAAGGCGCTCCCGTGGTCTCGCGCGAGGACGCGCTCCAATCCTTGGGCAAGATCAACGAAGTCTGGGGAAAATGCGATCTGGGCTTCGTCCTCGAGGACTACGTCACTGTCGATCCCACCGAACGCGACATAGAATATCGCATCTCCAATTATTCGGATTTGACCAAGATCCGTCGCAGCTACAGCGATGACTCGACCTTACTGGTCGCGTTCACCGGAACCTGGGATCGCGGTGGGTCGCTTGGGAATACCGGAGCCAATGCCTGGACGACCCTCCCGGGAAGCGGCCCGTACGGGGCGATCCTCGAAAAGCCGGTCGCGAAGAACGCGAATCTGATCAGCCATGAGATCGGCCATTACCTCAACCTGAGCCACGTCGATGACTCGAACGCGCTGATGAACGCCGTCATCTATCGCAAGTCCGTCGGCCTTTACGATGATCACTGCAAGAAGGCCCGCGAGACGGCCAAGTACTTCTGGGCGAAGATGATCCGCTGAGTCCGCTTCCGCGGATGGGGCCTCAGAAGATCGCCTTGACCTCGGTCTTCTGGACCTTGCCCATCGCGTTTCTCGGTAACGCGTCGACGAATCGCCAAAGGGTTGGAACCTTGTACCGGGCCAGGTTACGCTTGGCCCATTCGTTGAGCGATTCGATGGAGGGCGTTTCGCCCTCCGATACGACGACTGCGGCGGCGACCCTTTCGCCCCACTGCGCGTCCTCGATCCCGACCACGGCGCACTCGCGAATCCTGGGATGAGTCAATAGAGCCTCCTCGATCTCAAGAGCTGAGATCTTGTAGCCGCCCGACTTGATGATATCGACCGATTTTCTGCCCAGGATCCGGTAATCCCCGTCGGGTGTTCGCATAGCCACGTCGCCAGTCTTGAACCAGCCATCGGTCGTGAAAGCGTCCTGGGTATCCTGAGGTCTTCTCCAATACTCCAGGAAAACCGTAGGTCCTCGAATCTGGATCTCTCCAGGAAGCTCCGGCGAGTCGATGACCTTTCCGTCTTCTCCCATGAGCCTGACCTCGACCGACGGGAGCGGTCGACCCACATGGCCCGGTTTCCGTTCGCCTTCATAAGGATTGGAGAGGGCCATCCCGATCTCCGTCATCCCATACCGCTCCAGGAGCGCGTGGCCGGAGATCTTCCGCCATTTCTCACAGACCGGAACGGGGAGAGCCGCCGATCCGGATACCATGAGACGGAGCCCTCGAAGCGCCAGGCGCCGGAGCGTTTTTTCATCCTCGGGCGCTTCGGACCAGTTCTCGATCAGGCGGTGATAGATTGTCGGCACCGCCATGAAGACCGAAATATCGCCCGAAGCCAGCCGGCGCCATACCTCGTATGGATCAAATCTTCTCAAAAACTCGACTCGCGCCCCTGATGCCAAGGCGCAGGCGAGGATATTGATGATCCCATGGGTGTGATGGAGGGGAAGGACGTGCAGCGTCCAGTCCGCGCTGTTCCACTTCCAGGCGGTTGTCAGCGAGTCGATCTGAGCCTGGATATTGGCGTGAGTGCTCACCACCCCCTTGGGCTTGCCCGTCGTGCCGCTGGTGTAGAGGATCATGGCGCGTGCCTCAGCACGGACATCGGGCAGCGGATCGCTTTGAGCCGCGCCGTCTTTGGACAGGAGATCGTCCAGCTCCACCAGCTCTATTGCCCCTTTCCATTGTTCGTTGAGCTCAGCCGCCTTTTTCGCGAAGTCCGTGATCGTGCGATCCACGATCAGGCGCCGAGCGCCGCAATCGCGTAGCACGTGCTCGAGCTCTCTCAATGGGTGTTCAGGACAGAGAGGAACCGCGACACCTCCTGCGCGCCAAATCGCCCATTGCGTGGCCGCGTAGGCAAAGCCGGGACGAACGCCGAAAGCGATGCGCTCTTCGGATAAAGAGCGTTGTCCGCCGAGCAAACGGCCGGCAGCTCGCGACGAAGCATTCAACAAGCGCTCAAAACTGTGAAACCCGGTTTCATCTTGGATCGCGACGCGATCCGAGAACCGCTGGGTGTTCTCGATCCAGGAGATCATATCGTCGGCTTACTGCATCGCAGCCAGGTTGCGAAGCCCAAAAAATGGTGTAAGGTCATGCAATGGCACTCAAACTCCAGTTCGCAGCACTTTCCATGGGCGCCTCGGTTGACCAGCAAACCGGGAGTCTTTCTGTTTTCGACGTGGTCGAGGAAATCCGCGCCCCTCAGCTTCCGATCCACCTGCCCGGACTGGTCATCTCGCTCTGTCTCGAAAAGACCACAGGCGAGGCCGCCAACGGAAAGCTGCTGATTCATCTCTTCACGCCCGATGGAAAGCCGGTCAAAGTCGGACAAGGAGACATGCAGGTGCCTGCCGAGCAGAAAAGGATGAAAGCCGTGTTCCGATTCGGGAACTTCCCGATCACTCAGTTCGGCGCTCATCGTTTCGTCCTTTCATGGGTGAATGCCGCGGGCCAGAAAGAGGGCGAAGCGATCCTTGATTTCGACGCAGTCCAATTCACGCAGGTCGCTCAGGGCATGGAGCCCTCCGAGAAGCCAGGCGTTTCTCATTAGATCTTCGAATGAACCAGAGAAAGCTTCTGACCCTCAACCTTTTCAGGTGGATTCGCGAGTACATCATCGCGTGGGGTTTGCTTTCGTTGATTTACTCGTACACCCTGACACTGCTGCTGCAGCCCATGCTCGAAGCGGCGTTTAAGCGCGAGATTCCGGTTCCGCCGCTTTGGATCACGACTTGCGCAGCCTTGATCCTCCCGGCCATTCTCGAAGCTTTGCCCTACGGGCACAAGCGTCTTGTCAGAAGAGGCTTCTTCGGGGAGCGGATCTGGCGTGTGCTCGCCGGGGGCCTGGGGCCACTCTACCTTCGTCATGATCTCAGGCGAGGGGCGACTTGGTTCACCGTGGCATTGTCGGTCGGCTTGGCAGGTGTTCTTCCCGAGAAGCAGCAGGCGCTTTGGATCCTGGTAGCTCAACTTCCCGTTCAGCGAGCGCTGTATTCAGTCCATCGCTGGAGAACCCTTGCCCTGAATTTCCATCCGTCTTCCGGAGCGCCGTACCTCATCGGATCGGTTTGGCTCTCACAATCGATCCAGTACCTGGTGGGTTGGCTGGCCTTGGGAGCGATGCAGATCCTTCAGACTCAGGAGTGGATTTCGCTCGGGCTCGCCGGTTTCGCGGCCGTGCTCTCAGCGGCGACCACCGCGATGGAAGGGGATAGCGGCCGGCCTTGGATCGTGAACTTCGTCGCCTTGGCCGCCGGGATCATCGGAGGGTTCCTGACCTTGTTTTCGCCATGGGCGTTTTTGGTCGTGGTTTATTTCTGCATGCAGACGCGCAAGACTGTCCTTGAGCGCCTGAAGAGCGTGGAGCATCTGGATGAAGACACTGTCATTTCATGATCTTCAGGTCGGGAGAGGCGCTCGAGCGCTATTGGAGCTCGATACCCCCACGGATTCGATCTGTCTGAGCTCCGGGCTCCAGTTGATCGTCGCGCCCAACGGGTACGGTAAGACCACTTTGCTGCAGACGATCGCCGGAGTGCTCAAGCCCATGAAAGGGGAGATCCGGCTCGAAGGCAAGAGGCTCAATGTCGAGAGCGACGTAGTTTACGTCTCAGAGTACCTGAATTTCCCGAAATTCGTTTATCCGCTTGAATGGGTGGAGTTCATGGCTCGAGGCAAGCCCGGATCCGATCTTCAGCGTTGGATCGATGGATTTTCGTTGGGTCACAAGATGAGTTCGTTCATGGGCCGCATGAGCCAAGGCGAGCGCCGCAAAGTCACCTGGCTGGGAGCCCATGCCTCGAACAGGCCCGTTATTTTGCTCGATGAGCCGTTGGATGGTCTGGATCTCCTCGCGATTCGCGCCGCGCGCGAGATGCTCGATCATTGGCGCTCGCAGGGCCGAATCGTGTTCATCGTCGCTCATCAGGTCAGTGAAGTCCTCGATCTCGCTGATCGGGTCTTTCTGGTTCGTGAACGCAAGCTCAGGGATTGGAGCGATCTGGCGGAGACTCGTGCCAGCTCGATCCCCCCCGAGGAATTTCGCGCCAAGGTGCTCGAGTATTACCTCGCTCAAGAGCCTCAGCGCGGCAAGGAGTAGGAGTGATGGCCAGGCGAAGTGGTTCGACGCGATTCGAG
>CAYNDM010000203.1:0-851 GCA_964395265.1 uncultured Bacteriovoracaceae bacterium | reverse complement strand
ACATCCCGATACCTTCGGGCAGTGGCGGGGATATCAGGTTACCCATGTGGATCGCGAACGGTTTGCCGCGGTCGTGGAGCTCAAGATCAGGTCCGATCACCTTTCTCCTGCGGGCCGTGTGCACGGGGGAGTCGTCTCGGCGGTCTTCGACTTCGCTTTCGGGGCGGCCGTTTTCTCGTCGCTGGCGCCCAAGGATTTCTGCTCGACGGTCGAGCTCAAGGTGAACTATCTGAGGCCGATCGAGCTCGGAGACGTCCTGAGAGTGAAAACCCGGATCGTGTTCCGCGGAAAGCGCCTCTGCGTGCTTCACGGTTTCGCTTATAAACGCGGAACGAAGGAACCCGTCGCCATGGGGACTTCGACTTTCAATGTCGTGCCGGGGGACCGGGAAAAGAAAGGCTCCTCAGGAGCGCGCTCGAGCAAGAGGCCTTCAAGGAAGCGTTGATCGCCGATCGATGCGCTAGAAAGGCGGGTCGGGGATCCCGCGAACCCCCAACACCCGATCAAAATTCCTGAACGTCCTCCGCGAATCATCCAGAAGCTTGCGGTTCGGGCAGAGGATCGGCTCGTTCGGGAACTCGGGCTCGCCCTGGATATGTTCGGGACCGCACTTCTGTCTGACCTCACGGAGCACCAGCTCGAACTTGTTTCTGTCCTGCTCGTCCGTGAGCTCGAGCTCGGCGACGCCTTCTGGCTTGTACCGGTAGAAGCGCGGAATCTCGGAGGCCCAAAGGAGCGGGGCTGAATAGATGGCCTTTTGCTCGGGAGATTGATGGGCTCGCTTGCGATGAGCCACATTAGTGTTGAGGTCGATGATTTCGCCGTACTGAGTGGCGACCCAAAAGCTGAAG
>CAYNDM010000202.1:3870-6128 GCA_964395265.1 uncultured Bacteriovoracaceae bacterium | reverse complement strand
GGTCTGCATAGGGCCTCCTTCGGTTAGTTCGGAGACCGAGTGAGGTGACGGGTATGGCTACTTCTGGGACCTTTTCTTCAGGTATTCGACCAGGAGATCCCGAGCCGCTATCGATGCGCTCGGTCTCCGTCCGGTCCCGGGATCCACTAGCTTCTCAGCATGCCGTTCCAAGGCTTCGTAGTGCTCTTGTGCCAGCTTGAAGCTGATCAGTGCTAGAGGGGGCTCTTTGCTACTTTTATACTTTTCCTTTTTCGCCATGATTACGATCATATCATTAGGATTCCGTCTGGGTCAACTCAGTAAACTCCAGTAAATCCAGAATAACTAAGTTGACCATATAAGTCAAGTTAGTTAGAATGAGGGTAGAAGTGAGGAGAAAACGTATGAAATCCCAAACCGTTGCTCGAAAGACCGCATCGATCTCCGAAGAAATGCTCGAGTCCCTGCTCGCTCAGCGGCAGACCCGGGATTCGCTCCGGAAGCGACTTGAAATGCTTGATGCTGCAATTGAGAGTTCCGAGAGTGAAGTTATCTCTCTCTTGGAGTCCGGAGCTACGCAACCCGCCGGGTACGAGATCGAGGTCAAGGTGACGGAGCGGCGCTATCCCTCCTGGAAGTCTCATTTCGCCGAGATCGCGGGTGCTGAGGAGACCGAGAGGGTACTTCGCGAGACTATTCCCACTATTACCAAGAGCCTTATTGTGCGGTAGAGGTCCAGCGTGACTCAAAATAAGCCGAATCGCACAGTCGCGCTTTATCTGCGCATTTCTACGGTCGATCAATCGACGGAACTCCAGCGGCGGGAGTTGCTGGCATTCGTGGAATCCAGGGGCTGGGAAGTTCATTCAATTTACGAGGACAAAGCCACAGGTACCAACGATAAGAGGCCGCAGCTTCAGGCTCTTCTGCGTGATGCTAGAGAGCGAAAATTCGACGTGGTCCTGTGCTGGAAATTGGACCGTTTTTTCCGTTCTTTGAAAGGAATGGTCGTCACGTTACAGGAATTCGAAGAATTGGGGGTTGAGTTTGTTTCGCTCAAGGACCAATTGGATCTCACCACAAGTGCCGGACGCCTCATGACCCATATCTTGGCCGCGTTCGCCGAGTTCGAGGCCGGGATCATTCGGGAGCGTGTTCGGGCCGGGATCGCCAACGCCCGGGCCAAGGGAAAGAAGCTGGGGCGCCCATATCAAATCGACGCTGCAAAGGCCCGGGCTCTCAGGGCAGAGGGATTATCCCTCAGTGAGATCGCCAAAAGGCTTGGGAGCACGAAATCAGGGGTGTCCAAAACCCTCCGGCGACGAGTGGCTCAAGTCGAATAGAAAACACTTGAGGAGGCGTTTCGGGCCGCTTTGAAAAGTTTCCCCGATTAATCTTTTGGACACGGGTGAAAGGAGGGCACTGTGGTTACGACCAAGCGCGTGAATGAGTTTGCCGGGACCTACGGTGTCTGGGCCATCGTCCAGGAGAACCCTGCCGTCTTTCGGGCGACCATGACCCGGGGATCGATCACCTCCACTCTTCTCATCACGCTCTCCGAATCGGAGTCCACAATCGAGAGTCCAGACGGGCTCCCGGTCGATGTCGCGATGGAGGCGCTCGCATTAGTTGCGTGGCTCAGAGATCGCGTAGGAAATGATTCGGAGTCGAGGGCTGCCTAGCTTACCTTACCTTTGGGGCGCCATGTTGGCTATTCCGGGCTCTTGCCGATCCACGCTCTCCCACGCCGAGTGAATGAGATTAATGATTCGTCTTCCTCGCAAATGTCGGCACATTCGCCGTCCTGCGCATCCTCGCGAGAGAGGAGGTCCAGTCCGTGCGCTACGCTTTTGATCATGATCAAGTCAGGGACGTCCATTTCGTTGTGGCGGGGAAGGACTAAATAGAGTTGGGGCTTTGGACTCTTCTTGCTTGTTTTCATACGTACCTCCTACGTTCCGCGTGTCGGCGACTTCTTGTTTGAGCCGACGCCTCTAGAATCTCATTGTGGAGAAATGACGTCAAGTATTTGTTTTTGCAGGCTTTTCATAAAATAAGGTCACCTTATTTTATGGAGGCAACTTTGCTACCTTGAAGGTAGTTCAACTCTCTCTGGAGCCACGTTCGTTCCGAGAAAATCCCTGCGGGTGCCTTTCTTGGATACCTCGACGTGCTCCTTCGCGATGCCGACGGCCTCCTTTTGAACACCGATCAACCTGTCAAAGTTCGAATTCAGGTTCCTGAGCGTATCCTCGAGAGTCTTAATCCGGGTGTCATAC
>CAYNDM010000202.1:0-3860 GCA_964395265.1 uncultured Bacteriovoracaceae bacterium | reverse complement strand
CCGAGTCGTTCTACACGACCCGATTGAGCAACCTCGGTCCTGCGTTTCCGCGCATCTCTCAACTCCTGCTCGACATCGATGGACCGTGCAGTCAGTTGGGTACCGACCGACAAAGCCTCTGATTTGCCACGTCCACGGATCTCTGCAACTTGAGCAGGTGAGAGCGGAGTTTTACCCGAGATCGCGGCTTCCAGCTTTTGCCCCTCCGACTGCATGCCCGGGAGAATTCCCGAGAGACCATTGTAGATGCCAGAAATCAGTTCATCGATGTGCAGGAGGGACTTTGACATCGCCATCGCAGCGGGAGCGACCTGTTTGCCCATGGCTTCTTCCTGAATCCGACGGATAATCTGGAGTTCCTGGACCGCACCGGCCTGGGATTCATTAATAGCAGTGAGGTTACTGAGCATGCGTTCTTCAGGAGTCGATCTCTTGTCCCTCAGTTCCTTTTCGAACTTCGCCATAGCGTCTGGGCTTCCCTGGGCCTTTTGGAACTTCCCGATCATATCCAGCGATTCAATTGGGTTGGAAGCCCCGAGAATCCCTTGCATAAATCTCGCTTTGTGCATCTTGGAGAAATCGTCATCGCCGGGGAATAGCTCCTGCGCACGGCCCAGGATTGCACCGATTCGCTCCTGCGTGGATGCCCCCACAATGCGCTGCCTTCGGAGCATGTTACGGTCGCTGGCGGAAAGTCCCTTATAGTCGTCCAGGTTAGTATCGAAAATCCCTCCGGCTTGAATCGCAGCTTGGGTACCTCCAATGGTGCCCCCTCCGATTCCTTTCGTGGCAAAGGCGGCTTGGATAAAGGCGTTCGTCTCTCCAGTAGACCCCTGGACCGCACTTTGGAATCCTCGGATTTGTTGCGCGATTCGCTCCGGGGAGTCGCCGGTCAGCTTCGTGAGCCTAGCCATCAAGCCCATAAGTTCGCCGGACTTGATCAGGCCATTCTGCCGAATGTCAGTCAGCATTGATGCCGCTGTCTCGAGGTAGGAACCGATTTGCGAATCCTCGAGCGCAGAGGCTTGAGCGGACGCCATGAGTTTGAAAAGATCGCGATCGGCCCCCTTGGTGCCTGTCTGAGCCCTGAAGCTTGCACCCATGCCTTGGAGCGCATTGAGGCTTACGCCGTAGTTCCGCGAGAACTGAGCGCGGCGGAGAACGGCCTCCTGACTGGATCCAGCGGCTCCAAAGGCGCTTAGTGACCCCAATCGAGCCTGCCTGACGGCCTCTTCGTCCATGCCAACTTTCGCAAAGCCTCCACGGAGGGATGAGGTGATGTCAGTGTCTCGCGCCCCCTTACCCATAAGCTGGATCCGAGAGTCGAGCCCGGCTGAATAGCGACCGTATCCGGTAGCAAGCCGGGAGACCCCGTAGGCTCCTGCGGCGATGCCAGCCGTACCAGCGAGGAGTCCCATGCCGATCGGCGTTTTGATTGCGCCCAGGAGGCTACCAAGGCCCGGAATCTGGGAGGCGCTTTGGGCGAGTCCCTTTCCGAATCCGCCCCCAGCGATTGAATCCTTCAGGGTACCCAGGCGGTTACGCTCCGTCTCGATCTTGGAGATCCGCTGGGTAACAGCCAGAAGCTTCTCTCTGGCTTTCAATTCGCGCTCAGCATTACCGGCGGCGTCCTTGAGTTCCTTCGCGTACTCTTTCGCCCTGCCTCTTAGCCGGTCGGTTTGGCGCTCGAGTCTTTCCATGACTTTCGTGGCCTCTCCACTGAGGACTCGAGTCGTCGCCTTGTCAAAGAGCGGAAGTGGGGATTTCCCGAGGCTACGCTTGGCGTAGTTGCCCAGGTCCATCAAAGACTTCTTGACTGAAGAGGTATCGACCCCGACCTTTAGCTGGGCCATGCGCGTTACTCGTTCTTCTTGGCTTTGAGGATGTGTTTGTATTCCTCGACCAAGTTGCTGATTTCGACTTTCTTTTCTTCTGAAACGGAAGCGTCAACCAGAAGGTCTCGGAGGATCTCGAGGCACTTCAGGATTGAATCGGGACCCTCTTTCTGAGGATTCGGCAGCTTGATCGGAATCGGGAGCCCAAATGCGTCCAGGAGGGTCTCTCCACTGGATGAGTCTACGCCGAAGACGTGCCCGCGCTCCTTGAGATGCTTGCTGTAGAGGGCGAGTTGCTGATCTAGTTGGGCGTTGCGCAGAGTCTCGAGGCGGGTTGCATTGATAAGTGCATCCTCCGCCACTGCAATGATTTGCGCACGGTATTTCGCTATCTTTTCGGGTTCCTGGGAATCTTTATCCTTACGCACACTGGCTCCTTTCCATCGCCTCAGATTTCATCGTGGAGAGCGTCTCCAGGCGTTGTAGGTATACGTTTGCAGTTGATTTTGAGTGCTTGGCTCTCTTCTCGCGAAGCGAGGTCCAGCCCATCGTTGAGGCAAGGGCCTCAATGATGTCTGTGGGGATTCCTGTCCGAGTCGCAATGCTCTCTGGACTCGAGGAAAACTCCACAAATTGGCGACGGATCACATCGACGCGGATGCAAACCCGGGAGCGAACGGACGGAATGACGACGCCTTCCATATCCAATGCTAGCGATCGGGCGTCGATCCGGTCGTGGCTGAGCGCATACCCCCTCTCGGCGAGTAACTCCGCAATCTTGGAAAGTGGGTAGCCGTCAAGGCTCAATAGAATCCTCTCTCCTGGAAGAGCAACCAAGATCCAAGTGATCGCCCGGCGTGCGCCAGCGTACTCGAATACTTTGCGGCCAATGGTCAAAGTCGGGGTTGAGTTGCCTCCATCGAAGTGCTGTGGAATCAGAGCGAAGGAGATGCCGTTAACGGTGTCGAACCGGAGGTCCTGGAGAAGATCGTTTAAAGCTTCGATATTCCCGGACCGCAGCGGCGGATCAGACTGCTTGAGACAGGAAAGCCCAAGCTTCCTGCGATGGTAGCTGTCGCGCACGATTCTTCGTCGGCATTCGAGACACGACTTGGCACGACCGTACTTGGAGGACCGCCCATATTCAGTGGGTCTGCGCTCTTTGAAGCAACTCACACATCGAATTCGAACCTCTGTCTCCATAAAAAGCCCTTCTCCCCATATTGTAAGGGAAAACTGGTTTCTGATTTTTCCGACTCAGACTCATCGAATATTGGGAGACAAGTAGGCTCTCTCGTCTGGATGCAAGAACGGGCGCTCAAGCGAGAAGTTGATTTTCGGGGTTGAGATTGCTTTGATCGAGAGCTTTGTGAGGGGCGGAATGCCCTTACCTCGCCGAGGACGATCTCGGGCCGACTGCAATGCGGGACCTTTTCCAACTCCAAAAGCGAATGACCTCCACCGGATCACTTTTTATTCCCGATAGCGTTCAGGGGAGCCACAATGCTGTGATTATGTCTGGCCGGACATGCGGGAGCGGTGAAAGTCGCTATTCTCCTCAGATGCCTCGATAAGAGGCTTCCTGGCATGCTTGGGAGCGTGATGTTTAACTTTTTTTGTCCAGATTCGAAGCAATAGAAAATCCGTGGAGAGATTTGATGTGCTTAGTGGGCCTTATCCGGCTACCCATAGAAGAAGAAGCCGTGATGAGTTTTCTACGAAGCCTGAGAGGCCATTTCGGATCGCTCCCGACCTACTCATGCGATTGACCTGGGGATCCGCTTTCCGTCCTCATCGAATGCTTCTGGCGAGCCGTCATCGAAATCGTAGTCATCGCAGTCTGGCTCATTGTCATCTCCGACTTCAGTGGATACCTCTACCGGGCGTCCCATGGGCGAATTTCTGTATACGATCGATTCCATGACCTCATACTTGCCTTCTGGGTCTACTTCTCCGCTTTCCCATCTGTGTACGCCTCCAGAGGGCTCCGCACCGGGCTTCTGCTTTGGTAAAGGACGACTCTGA
>CAYNDM010000201.1:0-6132 GCA_964395265.1 uncultured Bacteriovoracaceae bacterium | reverse complement strand
CCCTGATTTCCAAGCGGGTCAAGAACCTCAGTCTCAATCCCATCAACTACCTCTATCTGAAACAGGTGAACCTTGGACCTTAAGAATTTCGTTGGAAAGAAGATCGGCCCTTACACCGATCAGGCCTCGCCTGATCGGGTCGCGGCTTTCATCGCGGCGGTAGGCGCCAAGGACCGTGGCGAAGCACCCCCGACTTTCATGACAGTATGCAGGCGCGGGGAGTTCGAGCTATTGGAGCAAATGGGGATCCCTCTTTCACGCGTTCTCCACGGCGAGCAGGAGTACCTTTACGAGGGTCGCATCCTGTCGGGGGACACGCTTTCTTATGAGAGCTGGCTGGCCCAGGCCTTTGAAAAGAAAGGCTCGACGCCGCTTCAGTTCCTGGTTTTCGAGACCCACGTCAGCGTCGCGGGCAAACGGGTCGGCACGTCGAAGACCACCATCATCGTTCGAGGAGGAGAAGGCGCATGAGCGAGTTGGCTGACAAGGAGATCGCCTACGTGTCCTGGCCCGCCATCACGTTGGATCGGCTGCAGGCATATTCGCGGGCGTCGGGTGATCCGAACAAGATCCATCTGAGCGAGGAAGTCGCGAAGAAGATGGGCCTTCCCGGGATCATCGCGCACGGGATGCTGATCGCCGGCATGATCGCGGAGCGCGCGCAGAGCTTCGCGGAGGAAGCATCGGAAGGATGGAGGCTTTCGGGCTTTCAAACCCGCTTCAAGGCCATGACCTTTCTGGGCGACGTGATCTCTGTCGGCGGATCAGTCCGCGAAGCGGAAGAAGGCTCCCTCTCCTTAGAGCTTCAAGCGCGCAAGCAGGACGGAACTGTGGTTTGCACCGCGCTCGCTCGATTCTCTAGGAGAGAGATTCCCTGAGAGGCTGCGCGATTCACTTGTGAAATCCAGCGACTCGCGAAACGCTTCTGCGCGGGCTCATTCAGATTGGAATGGCCATTTTATGCAGGTATAAATCGATTAGTCAGACACCTGGGATCGTTTTGCCTCGGGATAGAGCGCGCCTGAAAAACACTTCTACCTCAGCAAGCGCCAGTGGGCATGCAGCTTGCGATCTCACCTTTTGGAGATGCAGGTGCGCCCATGAGAGTTTTTGCCATTTTGACAATTGCCGCGATCCTGGGAGGGCTTTGCAAGCCCGCAGCCGGGCCGGCACGCGAAAAGCGTGTTCGCGCATCTACCGAAGGAGGTCATCGAGGCGGTCGAGCGGGCTCTCCTCGTTCGGATCGCGGGCCAACGGCTTCTTCCTACCTGCGAGCGGGAAATCACGGGGTCGACGAGTTCGACGACGTCGAGGGGACGCTGCTGGCTTTCGCGCACCAGGGCGACGATCTTCTCTGGATGTTCCCGTTCTTCGGGTTCTCGTCGAGGTTCCTGCTCTTGGCATATCCGGCCCCTCCTGTGCTCGAAGAGATCGTTCGGGCCACGCCAGCCGAGTACCCATATGCCGAGAAGTGGTTGCCGATCTTTGGCAGGATCGACATCACCCGCACGTTCTAGGTTACTTCGACGCCCGAGCTTTTCGTGAGATCCGCTCCCATTATATGAGTCGGTATTTTCATGATCCGGTCAGCGGATACAAGCTGAATACGTGGATTTGCTCGAACTCCGACCAAGTTTTCCCGCAAGGTTGCTGGCATTTCATCAAGCTCGTCGATCGAGGCACAGATCTGACTTTGAGTAATCCGAAAGTGATGCGTCTCGCTCCTGCCAACGAGCGATTGAACGAATGCGATTGACGATTCCACGTGAGCGCGCTCGTGCGCCGAAGGTTTCGTGCTCTCCTGAGACGGAAGTTCCAACGAGAAGCAGAAGTCCTGGCGAGAAGCAGAGCTCCATGCCGCTCAAGAGTCACGAGACAGGAGTGTTCTTGCTCTTGGGGTCGAGCAGGTCCCTCAGGCCGTCGCCGAGATAGTTGAATGCAAGCATCGTCAAAAAGAGGATCGCACCTGGGAAGATGATCAGATGCGGGCGCGCTCTCATCGCCCTGAATCCGTCGTTGGCCAAGGTACCCCAGCTGGAATGGGGCGGCTGCAGCCCCAGCCCGATGAACGAGAGGAAGCTCTCGGCCATGATATTGGTTGGGATCTGGAAGGTGAGCGAGACGATAATGGGGCCCAGGATATTGGGAAGGATGTGCCTGATGACGATCGAAAAGTGGCTCACCCCCATGGCTCTGGCCGCTTCGATATAGGCCAGCTCCTTGGCTTGAAGGACCTGGCCGCGGACCAGTCGCGCCTGAGTCACCCAGGCCGTCATGCCGAGGGCGAGAAAAATCCCCAGAAGTCCCTGGCCCAAGAGCATCATCAACAGGATCGCGAGCAAAAGGGAGGGAAAGATATAGAACAGGTCCACCGTGCGCATCAAAAGGCCGTCCACCCAGCCTCCGCGATAGCCTGCAACGGCTCCGGCGATCGTGCCCAGGACGAGGGCGAAGAGCGCGGTCAAGACTCCTACCGAAAGCGACATGCGTGCGCCGTAGATGATCCGGCTATACAAGTCCCTGCCCAGGGCATCGGTACCCATCCAGTACGTGGTGGAAGGCGGCTGAAGCCGAGCCACGATGTTCTGCTCCTCATAAGAGAATCGCGTGACATAGGGAGCGAAGATCGCCAGAAGCGTGACCACCACGAGAAAGATCAGGCTGACCAGCGCCAGTTTGTTTCGAGTGAATCGTCGCCACGCCTTCATCGTTTCTCTCGCCCTTCAGCTTAGCCTGATCCTGGGGTCGGCCCAGGCGTAGACCAGGTCCACCAGCAAATTGGCCAGGATCAGGATCGCCCCGTAGACCAACGTGACACCCATCACGAGGGGATAATCGCGGTTGATCACCGCTCCGACGAAATGCTTGCCCAGGCCGGGGACCTGGAACACGATCTCGACGACGAACGATCCTGTCACGAGGTTCGCAGCCAGCGGCCCAAGTACGGTGATCACCGGAATTAGGGAGTTCTTCAAGGCGTGCTTGAAGACCACCATCCGGTCCGGCAGGCCTTTTCCGTACGCGGTGCGGATGTAGTCGGCGTGAAACGACTCGATCATCGATGCGCGGGTCAGCCTCGCGACGATCGCCATCGGCCTGAAGCCCAGAGTGACGATGGGAAGGATCATCGAGCGCCAGTCCTCCCAAAGCGCCGGCGGAAGCCAACCCAGCCAGATCGAAAAAACCAAGATCAGCACGCTGGCGACCAGGTAAGTGGGCAGGCTCACTCCCGACACCGCAAGGAACATCGCCGACGCGTCCCATCGGGTGTTCTGCTTCCAGGCAGCAAGCGCTCCCAGCGGAATTCCGGCGCCAACCGAGAGCAGGAGAGCCCAAAATCCCAGCATGAGCGAGGGAGGAAGCGAATCCAGGATGATTTCCGCAACGGGCCTTCCCAAGTACTGGAACGACTCGCGGAAGTCGCCCCTGGCTACGTCCTTCAGCCAGGTCGCGTATTGGATATAGACCGGTTGGTCGAGGCCGTACTTCGCGTCGATATTCGCCTGAACCTCGGGCGGAAACGCCCGATCGGTGTCGAAAGGACCGCCTGGGGCGAGCCGTACGGCGAAAAACGTCAGGGTAGCCAGGAGCAGGAGAGTCGGGACAGCGCCGATCAGGCGGCGAAGCACGAAAGCCAGCATGAGCTAACCCTCGACGCCGCGGGCATCAGCCCTTGGATAGGCGATCCAACCGGTGGACTTGGGAAAGCCCTTGGGAGCTTTCTCGCATTGCCCGAGATCGAGGAGCAGGCCGGTGTAGGCGCACAAAAACGCGTCGAATGCGGTGAGGCTGTTCGCGAGCTTCCTTTGATCGCGCTCGTAGAGAAAGATCCCATGCTCCTCGGACAATGCCTCTAGGATCTCCGAGCGTGAATGCGCTCCTTCCTCGAGGTTTCGATAGGTGGAGATGATTTTCCTGTCCAATCCCATTTCCGTGGCCAGGATGGACGCGGTCAGCTTGGGCCAGACCTCGATCAACGGCAGATCCTGAAGGTGTTTTTTTAAATAATGCATTCGAGCCGTCAGGGGCGCCCTGTTACCTCCCAATGCCTCGTCGATCTCGAACTGCGCGGCCGAGACCAATGAAGGCAGAACCTGGTAGCGGACCCACAATTCGATCGGGCGCTGGGTATACGGGGTGAACTCCTTGACTCGGGCAGATTTCTCGCGAGCGGCCTTGCGCGTGAATTCCCTCATCCACCGGACCGAAGGCTGGTTGCATCCAGAGCTCCTTCTGCAGCTC
Source organism: uncultured Bacteriovoracaceae bacterium (assembly GCA_964395265.1). GTDB lineage: Bacteria > Bdellovibrionota > UBA1018 > UBA1018 > UBA1018 > CAYNDM01. Next base: position 1,890 of record CAYNDM010000201.1, on the reverse strand, counting down.
TTGCGATCGCAGGTGATGCAAGGGGGAAGCTCGAGCGGAACGTTGAAGGCGAGCCTGGACAGCCTGGGCTTCATCTCGTCGATCAAATCCAATAGGGCTTCGTCTCCGGACTGCTCCTCTTGAGTGGCGATCTTGTCGTAGATGTCGAGCAGAAAGACCTTGCGTTCACGCGGGAAGTACTTCAGTGCCGCGAGCGCCGTTTTCTGGTTCTTGGCCCCGGCCAGCTCGATGCCTAGGTAAGTGCTTGCTTCATCACGCACGGCTCACCCGGACCTCGAGTCCGCGTTCCTGGGCTTGAAAGGGGAGCGCTCGGACCGCGCCCAAGCTCGTCACGCGCTCTTGAATGCGGGCGAGAAGCTCTGGATCGGCCGAAGGCGCATAGACGAAGAAACATCCCCCTCCGCCCGCGCCGCAAACCTTGCCCGCGGTTGCCCCATTCTTCATCGCGAGATCGAAAGCCGCGTCCATATCCGGAGTGCTGATGCCTGAGGCGAGAGTCCGCCGAACGCTCCATTCACGAGCGATCGCCTGGCCTACGGCGTTCCAATCGCGCGCGCGAAGGGCCTGGTCGAGCTCGCGGGCAGCCTCCACGATATCGGCGAATTGCTTTCGAACAGGTCCCACCTGGTCAATGAACGCTTTGAAGAGGACCCAGTTGTTGATTCCGGAATTCCTGGACTGGCCCGAGTAGAAAAGCAGGGTGCGGGCTTGAAGCTCTTTCAGGATGGATGGATCCAGCCACTCGCGCTTGTGGGAGGCGGTTCCCCACTCGATGCTCTGCAGCCCTCCGAACATTCCTCCATAGTAATCCTGGATCCCCGCCGGGACATTGATCACCGCCGTCTCGACATCGCGCGTGACCTCGATCAGCCGCTCGCCGTCACGGAGCGGATCGATTTCCCCTCGTGACCAGGTGGCCAGGGCGCCGATGATAGCAACGCTCAGGCAGGAAGATCCGCCCAGTCCCGCTCCCGCGGGGCTTTTTGCTGAAGTGCTGAGGGTCAATCCTCTGGAAGGATCCCACGTCCCCAGCCGTTTCTTCTCGGCGAGGAAAAACCGGAGCAACTTCTGATGAATCACCAAGGTCGGCGGCGCCGAAACCTGATCGAGGCTTCGCCAATCGAGCTTGAGCTCGGCGTTTTGGTCGGAGGAGCGCAAGACCAGCTCGCCCGTGCGGTTTTCCTCGAGCCTGACCCGCGCTTGCAGGTCGATTCCGAGATTCACCGTGATGGGGCGATCCAAGAAAAGGTAGATAGGCCAGATATCGACCGTGCCGCCGGCCAGATCCATCCGTGTAGGCGCGTGGGACTCAATCGTCAGAAGCTCGGTCGGGTTGGAACCCATCACTCAATGTCCGTGTTCGATGTAGCCTAAATAAGGCAGGCAGCGATGCTTGCCTGCATAGTCGATCCCGTAGCCGACGACGAACTCCCCGCCGATCTTGAAGCCCAGGTAATCGACGCTGATATCAGTTCTCAGACTATCTGGTTTGAGTAGCAGCGCGCAACTCCGGAGAGAGGCGGGTCTGCGGGCCCGGAGCATGTTCATGATGTAGGAGAGGGTCAGGCCGCTGTCCACGATGTCCTCGAATACGATGACGTGCCTGGTCTCGAGCGGCTCATTGATATCGAGGGTGACCTTGACCTCTCCAGAGGAGACCATCTTGTTTCCGTAGCTCGAAACTCCGAGGAACTCGCAGGTGATCGGGAGATCCAGATGCCGGATGACGTCCGAGAAAAAGATGAAACTGCCCTTGAGGACGCAGATCGCCGTGATTTCCCGCCCTTCGTAATCGCGGGCGATTTCCTGGGCGATCTCCTGGATACGCGCCTGAAGCTTCACTTCTGGGATGAGGATTTTAGGCTGCTTGGATTCATCAGACATAGGCAT
>CAYNDM010000200.1:0-6185 GCA_964395265.1 uncultured Bacteriovoracaceae bacterium | reverse complement strand
TTCCGGACTGGCCCGCGCGCGCTGTGCGACCGATGCGATGAACGTAGCTTTCCGGGACATTCGGGATATCGTAATTGAAAACGTGAGTCACCTCGTCGATGTCGATCCCGCGGGCGGCGATATCGGTGGCAACCAGGACTCTTGTCTCCCCTTTCTTGATTCCATCCAACGCTCGCTCGCGAGCTCCTTGTGACTTATTGCCATGAATCGCGGACGCCGCTATGCCCGCTTTGGAAAGAGATTCAGCAACTCGATTCGCATCGCGCTTGGTCCGGGTGAAAACCAGAGCGCGCTCGGCTCGTGGATCACCGAGGAGATGAACCAATAGGGATGTTTTCTGATTATGGGCAACCCGGAACACGGCTTGGCTGATCCGATCGGCCGTCGATGAAACCGGGTTCACTTCGACGCGCGCCGGAGCGCTCAGGATTTGGCTCGCCAGTTTCGAGATCTCCGGTGGCATGGTGGCGGAGAAAAACAAGGTTTGGCGCTTTTTCGGTATCGCGGCGATCACACGCTTGACGTCGTGGATGAACCCCATGTCGAGCATCCTGTCCGCTTCGTCGAGGACGAAAATCTCAAGCCCGTCAAAACGAATGAGTTTCTGGTTGAGGAGGTCCAAAAGCCGTCCCGGGGTAGCGACGACGATATCGACGCCCTTTCGAATGGCCGCAGCCTGTGGATTCTGTCCCACTCCGCCAAAGATCACCGTATTCTTCAGACTCAGGCCTTGGCCGTACCTGTCGAAGCTTTCGCCGATCTGGGACGCTAGCTCGCGGGTCGGGGTCAAGATCAGGGCTCGGATCACGCGCCCGGACCGACCTGCTGACGCAGGCGTTCCTTCAGCAAGAAGCTGAAGAATCGGCAGAGCGAACGCAGCTGTCTTGCCGGTGCCTGTCTGAGCGCAGGCGAGCAAGTCTCGCCTGGCGAGGATCATCGGAATGGCCTGGGCCTGGATCGGGGTCGGCTGGGTATAGCCTTCTGAACGGACGGCTTTGACGATCGGATCGATTAGATTCAAGGAACTGAATGCGTTCATGCGTGGGCTATCCCCGGTTTTCCCTGAGGTAACCCTCAATAGGACGTTGAATGACTTTGGTGGTCGACGCATCTTATACGCAGGGCACTATGAATACCAGTGCGTAAATCTCAAAAACTAAAGACTCCAAGTTCCATCACCAGGCGGTCGGCATTGGGCATGAGTCAGGGTCGCCTCAGTCAGGAAGTTCCGGTTGCCGCACCAAAGACACAGGCGCATTTTTCGTGAGATTTATTAAATACAAACTAAAGAATTACAGTAAAAGGGATGCCTTTTCAGTGGGATAGAATTGGTGTCAAAACGACATTCCGTCGAAATTTTGCACCTCGACGGGGCGCGAATTTCTGGGGTCAAAATGCTCAAGAATAGCCTGACTTATTACACAACCTGCAGAACGACTGCCTTTTTTTTCATGGCATAACGCTCGCAAACTTGATCGCCCGGAGGCAGTGAGAGGAACCCCAACTTCCTCAGGAAGTAGCCTTACAATGAAGACGACGGTTTCACCCCAGAACATCTTCACTTCTTTTCTCTACCGAACCAGCGATCTATCGCTCGTCTATGAGTATCTCCGCTCGGAGAGCTCAAGCGCGTAACCCGGATTCAACCATCACCAAAATTAGTCGGATTTCGAATGAACGCCTGGGGACTATGGAAAGTCCCCAACCCAGGGCGCAAAGGAAGGAGTGTCCCTTATGGATCATGAAACACTGATGAAGTTCAAGGAGCTCTTTGAAGAAGAGCGGACCAAACTGATGTACAGCCAGGTAGTTCTCAACGAAGAGTTCAATATTCAACGCGATGACATGAGCGACGACCTCGATATGACCTCCGCGGACCTGGAGACAGGCATGAGACTCAGGCTTCGCAACAGGGAAGCGCTCTATCTCAAGAAAATCAACCAGGCTCTTCGGCGAATCGAAGAAGGCGAATTCGGCATCTGTGAAGGGTGTGGAGACGATATCGGGCTGAAGAGGCTTCTGGCCCGTCCCACCACTTCGATGTGCGTGAACTGCAAAGAGGCGGACGAAAAACGCGAGACGATCCACATCGACGGTCACCGGCACAAGAGTCTGGGCCGCAAGCTCAGACTCGCTTGAAGGAAGACGAAGGCTTCACGGACCCGGAGCCTTCGTCTTCGTCAAGACAACGGTCTTCAGGTCAGTTCTCATGGACGAGACTGACCCACAGGGAAGTGAAAAACAAACGCCACGGAAAGGATAACGGGCGGGCGCTCACCACGGAAACTCAGGAACTCAATTCGACGTTGGGGTCCCGTGAGATGGTTTGAAGCGCCACAACGGGGGAACGGGAGAAGCCATGACGGCTTCTCCCGTTTTTTTTCGGATGTCTGGCTTCCCGATCGGTGTGTGAGGCAGATTCGATCTCGTCGTCATCAACCCTAATAGTTGCGAGGCAATCCGATTGACAACAAACGGCCCTCCCGATCACTATCGACCTTTCAAACAAATGCGAAGAATTCGCAATAGCACAGAAAGAGGAACCAATATGAAAACTATAGCTTTATCGATTGGATTGGCGTTGGCAGGATTGATGGGGGCATCGAACGAAGCATCCGCCAAACCAAGGTGTGGGACTCTCGGATATTATGATGTTGTCTGTACTCAATATTATAATAAATTGGTTTATTGCGGTTACTCTCTAAAAGAGTGCCTCCTATTCCGCTGTCCTTCCGGATATACCAAATTGGTGAGCTCATGCGCTTTCAAGAAGCCTAATCCTCCCATTCCTCCTTACCCTCTGACTTCCCCTTCGGCGGATCAGCAGGAGCAAGCTGACTTGGATTCGATCGACGCAATGATCGAATCCAATGCAGTAGAAACCTTGCACTTGTGCTTCGAAAGCCAAGATCAGTCCGGCCAAGCAGTGGTTGAAAAACTAAGCTCCAAGGAAGAGTGCGAAGAGACGTGTCGTTCTCCGGTCACGAACACGAGCTGTGCGGGCGAAGAACGTCAGGAAGAATGCGTGGCAAGCTGTGGTGCCATCCGTTGGTAATCTGATCCAGTAAGTAATCTAGGTGCCCGGCCCCCTTTTTTGAAGCAATGCTCGTCAAAAGGGGTCCGGACACCTCACCATTCCATGGTAACGGGCCCGAGGGCCCGGGCTCATTCCATCGATCGCAGAGCGTTCATCACGTTGATGCGGCCACCGGAGATGGTCTTGCCAGCGAGCTCAGGCACCTTATCCGCGGTGTTCATCAAAATGTCTTTGACTTGTTTGTACGTGAGTGACGGGTTCTTCGACCAGATCAAGGCCGCTGCCCCGGCAACGTGCGGACAAGCCATCGAGGTACCGGATTCCTGCTTGTACCGGTTCCCGGGCAACGTGCTGTAGATATTGACGCCGGGAGCGGCGACGTGGGTGGTCTTCTCTCCGTAGTTGGAGAAGAAAGCCAGTTTGTCCTGCGTATCCGTCGCAGCAACCGAAATCAGGTTGTCGTTGTCGAATGACGCTGGGTAACTACGGCGTCTCGAATTGTCATTATTGACACCGTCATTTCCGGCCGCGGCGATAAAGAGCACCCCTGCGGCTTTGGCCCTTTCGATCGAGTCATAGAGCGCCTTATTGTCTTCGTCGCCCGATCCGCCCCAGCTATTGCTCAAAATGCGAGCTCCGTGGGCGACCGCGTAGTCGATCGAGCGGATCGCGTCGGCGGTGGTTCCGCTGCCTTGAGCAGAAAGGAACTTGACCCCCATGATCGAAACTCGCTGACTGACGCCAGACACGCCCTTGCCGTTGCCGCCAACAGCGCCGACGGTGCCAGACGTGTGCGTGCCATGACCCTGATCATCGTAGGGCATGCCATCATCATTGATGAAATCGTAGCCTACTATGTCGTTCTTGGTTGGGTTCGGATTGCGCCACATATTGAAAGAGAGGTCCTCGTGATTGTAATCGACTCCGGTGTCGATCACGGCCACGATCATGTCTTTGCTGCCGCGATGAGATTTCCAAGCGTCGATAGCTCCGATCTTCGATAACCCATAGGTCTTGTCGAGACTCGGGTCAGCGACGGGAGGATTCACATCGGCAGGCGCATCGGCCAAAGGCGGATCCTGAGTGGGATTAGGAGCCGGAGTCGGAATAGGCAGTGGATTGTCGCCGCCACCGCCGCCGGAGTCTTCACAGCCCGGAGGAAACGGGACTCCCGGAAAGATACAGGGAAGCTTTATATTGGGATCGCAGTTCGGGACGTCCATTCCAGGAATGCATGGAAGCCCTCCCCCCGGAGGAGAAGGAGGATCCGCGAGAGTGTCTGCGGCCGTCACTGACGGAAGCAGACGCAAAATGTAATTGGGCTGAGCGTATTCAACCAGACTGCTCCGCTCAAGGTCCGCGATCGCATCCTCAACCTTGATGTTCTCTTCGAGAGTCAGCTTTTCGTACCCAGTCATCATACCTGTGAATCGCTGGACCTTCTTCACGCCTACGAATTGGTAAAGCGAGTTCATGGTCACACGATTTCTGGCAGCACCATCCTTGTACTTCACAATCACTTCGCTGGCTTTATACTCGGCGGCGAACGCACCGTTTGCGATGAGCGAAACAGCCAAGAGCAAAGCCTTTACTGATTTAAGCATTCTGACTTCCCCCCAGGAGTCCATCGTGGGTGCCCGTTCCCGATTACTCAATGCACCGGGCAATATTTTGACGGTAGGACTCTCGATTTCATGAGTGTAACTACCGAGCAGCCTTTTGCAATTCCCAGGCACATATTTTTATTTTTGCCAGCTGCTCTTGTTTTCTTTGAATGAACGGCTACACTTACGCGCGTGACGAATACTCAATTTCTGTTGGATCGCGTGGCAATCGTAACCGGCTCGGGTCGTGGCATTGGCGCGGCCACCGCGCTCAAACTGGCGAGAAGCGGCGCGCATGTCGCCGTAAACGATCTGAACGAGGAAAACGCCCGCGCCATAGCGGCTGAAATCGAGAAAATCGGAAGAAAGAGCTTCGTCAGCACCGCTGACGTGTCGGATCATCAAGCGGCGGCGAACTTCGTGAGCCAGGTCCGCGAGAAGCTCGGACGCATCGACATTCTGGTGAATAATGCGGGCATCACTCGCGATGCTATGCTTCATAAACTCTCTGAGGAAAAATGGGATGAGGTGATTCGGGTCAACCTGAAAGGCCCGTTCAACATGGGGCAGGCCTGCGCCAAGGTCATGATGGAACAAAAATCCGGGCGCATCGTGAACATTTCCTCGGTGGCATGGCTCGGAAACATCGGTCAGACGAACTACTCCGCTTCGAAAGCAGGAGTGGTCGGAATGACCTGCACTTGGGCGTTGGAGCTCGCGAAGTACGGGATCACTGCCAACGCGATCGCGCCTGGCTTCGTCGACTCGGTCTTGACCCAGCAGATCCCGGCCGAGCTGCGGGAGCGATTCATTCAGAGAATCCCGCTCAAGCGAATGGGTCAGCCCGAAGATATCGCCAACCTCATTCATTTTTTCTGCACGGACGAAGCCTCTTATATCACTGGTCAGATCATCCAGATTGATGGCGGATTGAGCGTTGGAATCAGCGGCTAGGACTCTGGCCGCGCTTTCTGTCAAAATGCAAAGGGCCAGCGCCCGTTAGGACGCCGGCCCCATTGCCATCCGATCCGGAAATCCGATCAGTTCAGCTCTTGTTCGCTGCCTTGACGGCGCATGTACGCCGGAATGTCGTACTCGTCATCGGTCAGATTGGTGATACCCAGCCGTTGAGCGATCGCTCGAGCGCGAGCCAGCTCACTGCCTTCTGAGGCCCCGGCCATGCCGCGGGGATTGGCGGCGAGTCCGGGAGTATTGGACTGAGCGCGAGCTGCGGGAGCTTCGCCATCCTCCATCATCGCATCCATCATATCGCCGGCTTGGATAGGATCCGCGCCTTCGGCAGGCTCCTGAGGCTGAAATCCCATGTGCTCGGACTGCGCAGCGGGCGCCGTGAGGGATACCGCCTCATGCCTGGAGGCATGTGCGGCCTCGGACTGAACGGGCTGAGGAGTTACGGGAGCCGAAAGGTGAGCTCCGGATTGAGCGACCGTGGGCGCAGCTTCCACCTGTGGCATCGCGGCCAGCATCTCTGGGGTCGGAGCGGGAGGCTGGCTGGTAAATCCGATCGGCCCGGCATTCGGCAC
>CAYNDM010000199.1:1700-6192 GCA_964395265.1 uncultured Bacteriovoracaceae bacterium | reverse complement strand
AAGCTCACCCAACATCGAATCAAACACCTCCGACAATTCCCTGCTGGTGTAGATCATTTCGGGTGACGGCGCTTCTTGTTCGGAAGGTTTCGATAGCCAACTCTCCTCTGTCGCTCCTTCTCCGGCGAACTCCTCACGGCGCCTTCTTGTCTTTTGAGCCAGGGTCCGGCACTCATACGTGGCAATCGTAAGGATCCAAGGAAGCGCCGGAGACCCCAATCGAAACTCATGAGCGCGACCAAATATCTTCAGCAGCGCCTGCTGGGCGGCATCATCGGCATCGGGAGAGTCCTTCAGGAGCCGCTGACACAGACGCCGCACCGCTGGCCAAGCAAGCTCATAGACGCGATCAAATGAATCGCGCTCCCCCTGAGCGAGTGCCGACATGGACAGATTGAGGTCTTCAATTTGCGCTGGGTTCACAGAATCCTTCTATATAACAAACCGCGTCATGATCAATTCTTATCCAGTACGTCTGCCGACAGTGTGTCTAGGCGGAAAACCGGAAAAGCGTGACAGCTAAAATCACAATTCATCCATCCTCGTAAGAATCTCCATTGCCCTGTCACGCCCAGGGCGGTCTGCGCCTATGTGGGGCAAGCAGTTCAATTCAAATATGGAGAAACTTACTTATGAAAAAGGGTCCTATTGTTATGAGCATAATTCTGTCCCTCTTGACGGGATTCACCGCACACGCAGAGCTCCGCATTCCTAGTAGCCAACTTGAGATTACGGCAGCCACGCAGTCCGGAAAACCGGTAGTGCTCGCCTTCCATAGTCCATCTTGTGGAACCTGCCGGAAACAGAAGCCTGCCATCAATTCCCTTTTGGAGCGCGAGGAGTTCAAGACACTCACTGCGTATACTCTAGATTTTGAGAGCTATTCCGGCCTTCGTAAGGCACTTCGGGTGACACAACCTTCGACCTTAGTCCTTTTCAAAGAAGGAAAGGAGATTGCCCGAAGCATCGGGGAAAGCAATCCTCAGACGCTTGAAGCCCTCCTTAAAATGGGAATCTAAATCGTGAACTTTCTCACGCTCGCAACCAGTTTTGCGGCGGGAGGGCTTTCTACCCTTTCGCCGTGTGTTTTCACAGTCATGCCCATACTCGCCGGGAGCGCTCTTCAGGAGGATCGAAAAGGGCCAATTGCCTTTAGCGCAGGCCTAGCAATCGCCTATTCTTCAATCGGCGTTGCACTCGCTTCGGGTGCAACAGTGTTTGGAATGGACGATACAAGCATACGAAAGCTAGGAGGTGCGTTGTTGGTGATCACAGGAACAGCCCTCCTCTCAGCTCGTATGCGAAGTATCTTGAGTGAACAGATCGAACAGCTGACCCATAGATTCTCTCGAGGAGTTCAGGCGCGCTCTTACTCGGGGCTGGGGGGCCAGTTTCTCTTAGGTGCGCTGATTGGCGCTATTTGGCTTCCTTGCACGGGGCCGACACTCGGCGCAGCCCTAGCACTAGCTGGCACGAGCGGAGGAATAGTTCCGGCGTGGATCACGATGCTTGTCTACTCCATCGGCGCCCTACTTCCGTTTCTTCTGATGGCTTATGGCATGCGCTCGTGGATTCTGAAGCGGCGCGATCGACTCATGCGCGCTTCGAGGACTGTGATGCCTGTCATGGGCGCTCTTATTATTGCACTTGGAGTGGCGTCCATCACCGGATTCGATAAACAATTTGAAGCAGCAGTCTTGGACTATATGCCCGACTGGATTCTTCAGCTCACAACGATGCTTTGATGGTCAGCGGCCCTTAGAAGGACATAGTCCTAGATTTGTCCAAATGTATTCCAAATCCTGTCCGCAGTATTTCCAAGTTTCAAGTCCGAGCTCACCTAGAACTGAGTCTCAATCCGAGTCTCATTTGACCTTTCGTCAAAAACGAGACTTTTGAGACTCAGTTTACTTCCTCGAGACTCGGCAGCCAAAAGAAAACCCTGTCTTCTCGGCTATATATCCTTAGCCTCTTCCAAAGTAATCTTTGGCACACACTTGCTACCTCTTCTTGGTGAGAGCCGCGCATTGAGACTCGCGGCCCATTAACCACTTGGAGGATATTCGAATGCAGTTTGAACTTTGTCCACGTTGTGGGTTTGAAGCCCTCGAGAACTTGAGGAGCTACTCCCACTGCGTGAGTTGCAACTATAGCCCAACCATCGATCGTGAAATCTACTTTCGGGAACTCGGTTTCCACGCGCTGAGGATCGCTTGATTGATCCGAATACATACGGACCGCACCATGTGCCGTGATTGCGAAACATCGGGCTGGTACCACCCGATCCGACGACACTGTCCTGAATGCCGCACGTCACTTCATGTCGCATGCAACGGAATTCGCTTCTGCTTCTATTGCGATTGGATGGAGTCAGATGACCAGCTCAACCGAAGGTTACGGACGGTTCCATTCACATGAAACTGAACCCCTATGATCAAGACCTGAAAGACTGGCTTAGGGACCTCCGTCTGGAGCGCATCGAAGCCGAAAACAGACCCTATTCACTACCTTTTCTAGGAGAAACTGAATGAAAAAACAAAACTACTATCTGATCTTTATCACTGCGCTCATGCCAACTCTCGCTTTTGCCGGGGTCGAAACTATGATGAGCAATTTGCAGTCCGCCATCCTCAATATCCTCGCACCTGCCGTCTGTGTAGGCGGGATTATTTTCTCAGGCTTCAAACTTGCCATGGGCGATGAATCTGCGAAGCGAATGCTCTTTTGGAGCTGCATCGGTACCGTCGTCGCGTTCACCGCCCCAAGTATACTGTCCTTTCTGCAGACCCGAGTAGCGTCCTGATGTCGTTGCTTCGCAACGTCCCCAGAAACCTAGAGGAACCGGCACGAATATTTGGAATGACCCCGGTCGAGCTCGCTGCCTGTGCTCTGACCTATGCACTGACAAGTTCTCTATTGAGGGGTCTACCATTTTCAACCTTGTTGTCCCTCGGAGCTGGGGTCGGCTTGGCCGGCACGATCCTCATCTTGAACCGCACGCGACCACCTTCACATGGCCTATTCGCAATCATGGCAATGGCAAGGCCAGCGGTCACGCCGGTCATGTCGAATCACAAGGAGTTAGAATGAAGCTTCAATCCAATAAGGAAAATTTAACCGTCGAAGACAAGCTCCCCTACTTTTCGTTTGATACAGAAACAGACGCAATCTGGCTTAAAGACGGTAGCGCAACGCTGTCCTTGAAAATCGTGCCTAAAGCTTGCGCCAACATGACTGACGAGGAGCTTGACTCCCTTCGACATGCCCTGACGCCTATACTGGGGCAACTACCCGAAGGATGTGTTCTTCAAGCCCTCCTTCTACGGGATCGCTCGAAAGCCGGTACAGATGAAGCCTATCAGCGGTGGCTACGTACTCATCAGTCTGACGACGACTCAGGTGCTATAGCTTCCAAAGCCAGACAGCTTCTTCTCGATTCCAGAAAGAAGCTCCTGGAGCAAGACTTTGTTAACGGAGGAATTTTCCAAACCCGTTGCTACCTTACGCTCCGAGTTCCACCCGATGGCAAACCTAAACCGGGTAAGAGCCTTGGCCCCTTCTCCCATTTCGCCTTTGCGATCTCAGGAAAAGGACAATCGCACAGTCGTCGGGAAATCCTGAATGAACTGGAGGCCGGCCTGGAAAGCTTACGTACGGGGCTGACTTCGATCGGCTTTGACGTACTGAATGTCACTCATGAAGAGAGGATGCAGGTAATTTACGAGTGGCTAAACCCGGAGAGATCCCGGTCTGTGCCCGCGCCGCCTTATATGGAAAGCGCCTCCATCTCAGAACAGGTCGCATTAACTGACCTAATCGAAAATCATGATGGTCTCTCTCTTGGAAGAACACGCTTAAATGCCGTCACATTGAAATCGCTTCCAGAAGTATCAATTCCAGCAATGTTGGGCGGACTTTCCTCGGCGCCCACTCCTTACTCGCTGATTCTCACGGTTTACGTCTTGCCACAGACCGCCGAGCGAGAACGCTTACTCCGAAAGCAGCGCCTTGCGCAAGGAATGGCGTCCGGGAACTCGGTTCGTAACCTAATGGCGGAAGCGCAACTGAAAGATATCGAGGATACCATTCAGGCTCTCATTTCCTCGGGGGAAAAGCTTCTCGCGATTTCGTATCAAATGGTCGGTCACCGAGGAGGTATCCGGTGAGTGACGCCTCAAAGTTAATCGAGCAGGCCGAGCGTATCGGACCAGGTTGTCAATGGTTCGAGGAGACAGTAGGCGCGTATCCCGTCTTTATGGGCACTCTACCGTTCGCGCCAGTATACATTACTCGTCCAAAGCGCGTACTCTCAAGCACAGCATCAGATCTATTACCGATCTATGGGCATGGTCCGGGCCACCAGCAAGCCGAACTTCTCTTTGAAACACATAGCTCTAGCCTACTCGGTTACTCACTTTTCGAGAAATCTCCGAGTGCGAATGCAGTGCTGATCGGTTCGACAGGCTCCGGGAAGAGCACACTCGCGTATCCG
>CAYNDM010000199.1:0-1690 GCA_964395265.1 uncultured Bacteriovoracaceae bacterium | reverse complement strand
GAGAAAGTCAAATTCTTGACAGCCCTTTTTGAAGAGATCCTGGGTGAGAGCGGGCATCTCGCCAAGATCGAAAAGTCTCTTCTTGAGACCGCCATTCTTGATTTCTACGAGAAGGCCCAAATACGGACACTTTCAGATTTTCAGTCCTTTCTCGCTCGATCTGAAAAGCCAGAACTTCAACGCATGGCCGTCCTTCTCACCCTCTGGTGTAAGCCGCATCCATTTGGACTCCTCTTTGATGGCCAGACGAATGTGGATCTGAAAGCGCCTCACCTCCACTTTGAGCTCAAAGGCTGTCAACGCTATCCAGATCTACTGAGAGTCGCGATGCTCATCGTAATGGACTCAATATGGCGAGAAGTTCGTCAGCGCTTTCCAAAGCGTTCACTCATAGTCATCGACGAGTGCCATACCATGATCCGATCCCCAGGAGATGGACAATCCAACTCTTCTGCTCGCTGGGTTGAGGATTGCTTTCGGCAGATGCGCAAATTCTCAAGCGCTGCCATCGCGATTTCCCAAACTGCAACCGACCTTAGGAATGATGAAATCGAAGATGGGATTATCGCGAATGCACCCAATCGCTTCATCTTGAGACAGCGGGGCGACGAAAGAGCGCTTCGCAGTGCGCTCAAGCTAAACGACCGCGAACTGCATGAAGTATTTGCTCTGAAGCAAGTTCGCGGGAACTATTCAGAGTTCTTTCTTCAATCAGAAACTGTACGTGGAGTGCTCCTATACCGACCAACACCGTTAGAGCTCTGGCTGTCCACAACTCACCCTCCCGACATTCAGCTCCTCCGACAGACTGAGACTGAGCATCCTGATTGGACTCTGACAAAACTCGTCACCCATCTAGCCGAAAACTATCCGACAGGTGCTGAAGGAGGATGTCGATGAAGAAGCGACTGCAAGCGATCCTCGTCTGCCTAACTTTATTCTTCTCTGTAGCTCTCGGGCCGCTATCACCAAGAATGGCACGTGCGGATCTGTTCGGCGGTGACGTGGTGGTCCTCACACAGATCCTGGTTCAAGCCATTGAGCAGGTCTTTCGGCTGCGAGCGATCCTAGGCAAGGCCGCTGAAACGGTTAGTCTGCTCGAGGAGATGAACCGAGGGGTTAAAGAGGTATTGCGTCTCGCAGAAACAGCTCACGTACCCTTGCCGCCAGGAGTTTACGAGAAGGCCAAAAAGATCGATCAGGCGATCTGGGAAGCCAAACGCATCTACGGGCTACTGCCAGAGAAAGCTCCAACACATGCTCGAACGAATCATCAGAGTGCAATAGAAGCACTCCACCTGAGCCAGGATGCGTTCGACTACTCGACCTTTTTGGATCAGCAAGGCGAGCGGATCAAGGCAGCTGCTGTCGTATCGAGCCAGGCGACCGCGACAAGGCTGACTGCGGAGACGCTTGGGGTAATTCTGCATTCATTAAGTCATTCCAACCGCCTTCAGGCAAAGGACCTTGAACTCTCCTCTGCAAACAGGCTCGAGGAGACCGCCAAGGAAAGCGCCCGTTTTGATTCTTATGTAAATACTCATCAGAGGATCGAGGATGAAATGCGAAAATCGTCCTTCTCGTCTCTTAACGGGCTGGAGCTCTGAGCGATGCCAGATCAAGAGCACTTAGCCGCATTGTCAGCGACCACTGCCCTCTTATTTCAAAAGAGCTCTGCCCTGTTTTGGAC
>CAYNDM010000198.1:0-6202 GCA_964395265.1 uncultured Bacteriovoracaceae bacterium | reverse complement strand
CGCGCCTCAAAACTCCCCAACCCATTTCGGTAACAATCTTTTTGAGGCGACTCGCTCTCGGGAATTTTTCCAAAGTTCCGATAAGTCATGAAGAGATGGAAGGGATCGAGCTGATCAGTACGCCCAGATTCAAAGCCGAGGTCATCGTTCGAGACCGCATTCTCGTGGTTCGTTCCGAGGGAGTGCTGGACGAGGATGTTAACTTATCGAGTTTACTTGATTATATCAATTCTCGAGTAAGCTCCCTCGATACGGTCGAGTTCGATATGGGGCGATTGGATGGAATGAACTCGTGCGGAGTGAGAGAATGGCTGCTCTTTATCGAGCGCCTGGAGCCTTCGATCCGCCGGGTGTTCACCGATGTCTCCGAGCAGTTCATCGAACAGGCCAATATGATCTCCAATCTCTTCGGCAAGAACTTCACGGTGGCGAATTTCCAGGCTCCTTATCATTGCCCGAAGTGTCATGTGGACATGAAGATTCTTCTGATCCCTGAGCAGGTGAAGGTCCATAGGGGCGTTCCGCTGGCTCCCGAGTTCGTTTGTCGAAATTGCTCGATCATGTTGCAGTTCGATTCGATCGAAGAGGAGTACTTCGAGTTCATCCGTCGTTCGAGAGCGAGGGCCGTCGCATGAGCGATTCAGCGAAGCTGAAGCGCCTGGTGATCCGGCTGAAGACGGCATTGGACGCCTCCCTGGACCCGGTCGCCCTGGTCAATGCCGAGAACCGGATCATTTACGTGAACCTGGCCATGAAGAGCCTGTTGACGCTGAAGGGGCGCGACGTTCGCCAGAAGCCGGTATTCTGCGACCTGCTGAAGCTCGCGGCTTGTTCGAAGAAGTGCCAGGTTTTGGAGTCGATCCGGACTCAGTCGGCCGTTCGCCTGGACGAGGTCCCTGCCGTGCTGGGAGGAAAGAAGCTGCGCGTGGTTCTCAAGGCCCAGCCCTTGGTGGACCCCGATTCGCCAGCGAAAGGAGCCATCGGGTCGATCGTCACGGTTCGGGATACCACCGCTGAGATCCTGCTTCAGGCCAAGTACCACAAAGCCTACCAGCTATTGCAGGACCAGATTGCCGAGTCCGAGCGCCTCAAGGAGCGCATTTCGTACCTGGAGGCGAGCCTTCGCCGCGCGCGCCTGCAGCGTGCCGCCTGAGTCTTTTTGTCCTTGATTCTCCCGCTGGCTTCCGAGTAAGACAATGCGATCGCAATTTAAGGAGAATCTTTACAATGGCCCAGATCGCAATGGAAAAGATCCGTAATATCGGGATCTCCGCTCACATCGACTCCGGTAAAACCACGCTTTCTGAACGCATCCTGTTCTACACCGCAAAGATCCACAAGATCGAGGAAGTGAAGGGCAAGTCCGGTGTCGGCGCCACCATGGATTACATGGACCTCGAGCGCGAGAAGGGCATCACGATTCAGTCGGCCGCTACGTATTGCCCCTGGAAGGGCTACAACATCAACCTGATCGACACTCCCGGGCACGTGGACTTCACGATCGAAGTGGAGCGTTCGCTTCGGGTCCTCGACGGCGCGGTGCTCGTGCTTTGCTCGGTGGCGGGCGTCCAGTCCCAGTCGATCACGGTCGACCGCCAGATGAAGCGCTATAAAGTGCCGCGCATCTGCTTCATCAACAAGATGGACCGCGCTGGCGCGAATCCGTTTCGCGGCGTGCAGATGCTTCGCGAGAAGCTCGCCCACAACGCTCATCTCATCACCTATCCGATCGGCGCGGAAGACCAGTTCCAAGGCGTCGTGGACCTCGTCCAGATGAAGGCTTTCTATTTCGACGGCGATAACGGCGAGAAGATCCGCGAAGAGGCGATCCCGGCCGAGATCGAAGCCGAGTGCAAGAAATACCGCGAAGAGCTGATCGCTGCGGTCGGCGAGTTCGACGAGAACGTCGGCATGAAGTACCTCGAAGGCGAAGAGGTCACGGTGGATGAGCTCCGCCAGGCTATCCGTTCGGCGACTCTGAGCTTGAACTTCACGCCAGTCATGATGGGCTCGGCCTATAAGAACAAAGGCGTGCAGCTGCTTCTGGACGCGGTGACTTATTACCTCCCTAATCCGTCCGAGGCCGCGAACGTCGCTCTCGACCAGAACAATAACGAAGCCGAGGTCGTGCTGAAATCCGATCCGACGCTTCCTTTCGTCGCTCTCGCGTTCAAGCTTGACGAAGGCCGTTACGGTCAGCTGACCTACATGCGCATCTATCAGGGCACGGTGAAGAAGGGCGATCAGATCATCAACTGCAACAACGGCAAGCGCGTGAAGGTGCCTCGTATTGTTCAGATGCACGCGGACGAGATGCACGACATCGAAGAAGCCCGCGCAGGCGATATCGTGGCTTTCTTCGGTGTGGATTGCGCATCGGGCGATACCTTCACCGATGGCCAGGTGAATTACACGATGACCTCGATGTTCGTTCCGAACGCCGTGATCTCGCTGGCGATCGCTCCGAAGGACAAGACTGGCCAGGCCAACTTCTCCAAAGCGCTCAACAAGTTCACGAAGGAGGATCCGACCTTCCGTGTTCACCGCGACGAGGAGTCCGGCGAGACCATTATCAGCGGGATGGGCGAGCTTCACCTGGAGATCTACTGCGAGCGCATTAAGCGCGAGTATAACTGCGAGGTCGTGGTCGGAAAGCCACAGGTCGCATTCCGCGAGACCATTACCCAGCGTGGCGATTTCAACTACACGCACAAGAAGCAAACCGGTGGCTCCGGTCAGTTCGGTCGCGTGGCCGGCTGGATCGAGCCGTTGCCTTCAGATGCGGTCAATACCTACGAGTTCGTGGACGAGATCAAGGGCGGCGTGATTCCCCGCGAATTCATCCCTGCCTGCGATAAGGGCTTCCAAGAGGCCATCAAAGAAGGCCGCTTGATCGGCTTCCCGATCGTCGGGGTTCGCGTCACGATCAACGACGGCGCTTACCACGATGTCGACTCGTCCGAGCAGGCGTTCAAGACCGCCGCGCTCATGGCCTTCCGTGAGGCCTATGAAAAGGCAGGTCCGGCCGTTCTCGAGCCGATCATGAAGCTCGAAACCCAGGCTCCCGAGGAGTTCCAGGGTTCGGTCATGGGTCAGATCAACCAGCGCCGTGGCATCATCCTGAACAGCACCACGAACGAAGGCTACGCCGTGATCGAAGCCGAAGTTCCTCTGAGCGAAATGTTCGGTTACTCGACCGACCTTCGTTCGGCGACGCAGGGCAAGGGCGAGTTCACCATGGAATTCTCCAAGTACGCTGTGGTTCCTCGCAACGTTCAGGAGGAAATGGTGAAGAAATATCAGGAGAAGAAGGCTAAGGAACAGAAATAGCTTTCGATCGACTCCGAGTGATTCTTGGCCGGAGCGGTGCATGCCGCTTCGGCTTTTTTTTCAAACTTGTACCCTTCGCTGTGCATGACTAAGGCTCCAAAGCGATGCTGCCCGCGAGTGCGGGACCACACGAAAGACGGCAGAACCCAAGTTCGACTATGCCGCCGCACGAGCAAAGGATGCCGCCAAGCGGATACCGAGGAGTTCGAGTTCAACAACTTCTCCGATCTGCCGCGGGATGAGGTCGCCCTTTACGGATTCTGGACGACGCGGCAAAGCAACAAGAAGCTCAGAGTTCGCCCCCGCGATCCGCTCTTTGTCATCAATCAGAGGTTCGCCGAGATGAGGGCGTGTGTCTCACGGCTTCGTCGCAGATTTTGGGGGCAAACGAGAAAACTCAGTCGCCTTGAAGGTCAGCTATGGATGTTTGTCGCAGCGAATAATGGTTATTAAGTCGAATGGAGGTAATCTCGCAAGTTCCAAAGTTCGTGTTACTCTCAATCCGTGAGTATCGAGAAGCTCCAATTCAAGCCGATAGACCTCCTCACCGACCTCGATAGCGCCATACGATTTCGAGACGATTCCTAATTCGCAGTGTCGGAGATGTTTCGCGCTTTGATCCAGACCAATACGTGGATTGGCTAAAATCCAAAGTCGAAAAAGATGAATGGGCAGGAGTGTGTCGGGATCTTGACGACTACCCGGCCATTGAGCCTTTCCGAACTCGAGCGTGTTCGAGTACGCGAGATCGGTTTTGCAATCTCCCAAAGATCGATCAGAATGAGTCCTGGGCGGCGCGCGCGAGTGCGCTTGTTCTTCTGGTGATCAACCCCCATTCCATTTTTGACCGAGGAGTCGAGTGCTTTTTTTCAGGAACCACCAAGTCTGGATCGGAACGTTCGTCGTTTTCATGCTGGGGTCTGGAGCTGCGCTTGCCGGCGTAGGGACCTCAGGGCGCTCAAAAGGCAAATCCGTCGAGGCGCGAACCCGGGCTCTGACGGTGCCTCAGCTGGTGAGCCGGAAACTCCGAAGCAAGGGCGCCAAGAAGTCGTTCATCCAGCAGGTCGAGAAGGCCACCGACTGGAGCATTCAGGATCAGGTGGTGGAGCTGAACATCTTCGGGTTTTTGAAGCGCGCGGACTATTCGGCGCATCTGAGTCCGACCGCGGTCGAGAAGGGGCTCCGCTTTCTGCGCGAGAACGCGAAAGTCCTTCGCCTCGCGGAGCGGCGCTACGGGGTCCCGAAAGAAGTGATTACGTCGCTCCTCTGGGTGGAGACGCGGCACGGCTCCAACGTAGGGACCTTTCAGGTCGCGAGCGTGTATGCCGTTCTCGCGGGGGCGGATCATCCAGATGTCGTCGACCGGATGCTGGCCAAGCTTGAGGCGGAAGTCCCGAAAACCGATCCGAAATACAAAGGCTATGAACAGAAGGTGAGGGAACGCACCCGCAGCAAGGCGGAATGGGCGTTGGAGGAGCTCCGGACGCTTGAAAAGTTGCATTCGCGCAAGAAACTCGATGCCTTCAAGTTGACCGGGTCGTTCGCGGGAGCGTTCGGTGTCCCTCAGTTCATTCCCAGTAGCTACATGAAATGGAGCCGGCGCGCGAAATCAAATCGAACCGCCGATCTCTTCAAGGTGGACGACGCGATATTGAGCGTCGCCAATTACCTGAAGAGCCATGGCTGGCGCAAATCGAAGCAGTCCCATCGTAAAGCCCTTTACGGCTATAACCGGAGCAACGATTACGTCGAAACCATCTTGCAACTGGCTGAGATGCTCAAGAAGGGTTCGTATCAGCAGAGAACTCTCGCCAAAGACGCCGAACGCTAGGGCGCGTTGATGCTGAGGAACCTGAATCCTTCGCGGAAATCCTTGTAAGACTTCGTCCTCGGGAAGAAGATCATCACATCCGAACGCACCCCGGGCTTCACGATGAAGAGCAGGCTGAGGCCGGCATGGAGAGTACCCAGTAAGCCGAGGCCGGCGCCTTGTTCCTCTTTTTTCACGGTGTACGAGGTGTTCGCGTAGTCCTTGATGAAGTGGTCCAGGAGTTATTCCTTCTGGAGGGACCCGAACTGATCCGTCACGCAGAGTCCGACGTACTGCGAATCCGAAGCCACTTGCAAGTTGACCTCTTCGCGGGGAGTGAGGCTGAACTGCGCCGCCCGGTCGATCTGTTTTTTGTACAACCTGCCGTCCTCGACCGGGGCATCGAAGATCGCGTTCATAATCAGCTCGTCCGCCGCACGAGCGGCGAACGCGGCCAGTCTCCGGTTGATCTCCTGTTTGGTGAAGAAGTTCTGCAGGGCCTCGACGGCGGCCAGTTTGTGGGCCGATTGGGTGATCTTGATCTTCTGGACGCTGACCGACCCATCGAAGTAGCGCTCGAGCCCGAACGGATCCGAGGCCAACGCGGCCGACAGCACCTTCGAGTAAAGCTGAAGTGCGGGAGGCTGGTACCTTCGGAAGATGTGGTGGGCATACGCCGGGTAATCGAAAAGATAGGGGTAGGCGTTCAGCGGTTTGTCGGTGATTTCGAACTCCCGAAGCGGATTGCCTTCGCGCGGCAGCAGCTGAGGGGCCGGAATCGCGGCCTTCTTGTTGTCGCCGTCGACGAAGACGATCGAGTTCCATTCGTCGATCAAGGATTCCTGCACGGTTTTGGCTAGAATGGTGCTCTTGTAAACGAACTTATTGAGCTCTGAGATCTGATTCCCGAATTTCAGGTCATCCGATCGCTCACTGACCATGATGCAGTGGACGGGCATTCTTCATCCTATCGCAAGAAATCTCGTTCTCACTCCGCCTTGTCAGACCATGTTACCCGAAAGTTCCCGGGCGTCAAAAACTGAAACCGGCCAGTACTCCGAG
>CAYNDM010000197.1:4740-6268 GCA_964395265.1 uncultured Bacteriovoracaceae bacterium | reverse complement strand
GGGTGATCGCCTGCCGGATCCACCAGGTGGCGTAGGTCGAGAACTTGTAGCCGCGACGATACTCGAATTTGTCGACGGCTTTCATGAGGCCGATATTGCCCTCCTGGATCAGATCCAGGAACTGAAGGCCGCGATTGGTGTATTTCTTCGCGATCGAAACCACGAGACGCAGGTTGGCTTCGACCAGCTCGCTCTTCGCCTGGTCGGCCTTGCGCTCGCCGATCGCGAGGCTGTCGTTGATGCGACGAAGCTCGTCGATCGGGATCCCTGCCTCTTCCTCAAGGCGCTCGATCTTGCGCTCGACTTCCTCGTGCTGGAATAGAAGCTGGGAAAGCTTCTGCTCGCTCACATCGTACTCGCGACAAAGCGCAGGGATCTTCTCAGGAATCTTGAAGTCGCTTGCGATCTTCTCAATCTCCGCGGCGCCTTTGACGCCCAGGAAGTCGTAGATCTTCTTGCGCTCGGCGATGAGGTCCTTGGCTCGATCCCAGTATTCCTTGATCTTCGCCGAAAGCGTGTTGATCGTCTTGCGATTGAAGGCGATGTTCTCGAACGCGGTTTCGACGTGGCGCTCGCGCTTGGCGATCTCCTGGTGAATCCGCTCTTTTTCTTTGGCGGGAGTTTTCTTGCCTTCGGCTCCGACGAGCTTGGGCTCCATTTTCTCCTGATAGCTGATCAGCGTCTTGACCTTCGCGATCGCGCTGATCACGCGCTCGAGATAAGCCTTCTCGTCATCGACCGAGACTTCTTCATCCACGCCGCGAATCACGTCTTTGACTTTGGTGCGGCCGGTTTCGAGTCGCTCGCCTAGCTCGACGATCGCCTGGGTTCCCAGCTTCGAAGCGAGGAGCGCGCGCAGGATCTCGATCTCGCCTTCTTCGATGCGCTTGGCAATCTCGACTTCGCCTTCGCGTGTCAGCAGCGAGACGCTGCCCATTTTCTTCAGATAAAGCTTAACGGGATCGGCTCCGCGCGCGTAATCAGGCGCGCCGGCAGCGGGAGCCTCTTCATCCGCCTCTTCGCGCTCAGGCGTGCCGAACGGAGTCGCTTCGTCGGTGCTCTCCTCGTCGTCGCTTTCGCGCGGCTTGCGATTGGACTCAAGAACCTCGATCTCGTTCTCGCCCAGCAGATGCATGATCTCATCGATCGCTTCGGGCGCGAGAATCTCGGGAGGAAGCAATTCGTTCACTTCCTCGTAGGTCAAGAAGCCTCGTTGCACTCCAAGATCGAGAAGCTTTTTGATTTCCTTGTTCTTGGTCAAAGCACTGCCGCTCTCAGGCTTCTGAGAGGGCACACCGGCGTCTTTAGGCTTCGTCATAGAAGCGACTAAACTCCTTCATTTTTCGCTGAACGTCAAGGTATTCTTTCATGAGTTTCGCCTGTAACTCTGCGTCTTTTTTGGCTTCTGCCTCAGCAAGCGCCAATTTGATTTGCTGCGAAAAACGTGCCCAGGCGGAGGCGATGGCGCGATCCACCGCGAGTCGAACTTTGGATTCATCCAGCCCATCCGACTCCTTCCCTTCGGATA
>CAYNDM010000197.1:0-4730 GCA_964395265.1 uncultured Bacteriovoracaceae bacterium | reverse complement strand
ATCGAGCGGACTTGGGGATCCGCCACTCGCTCCAATACTGCCGCTGGAGAAGATCGAAGGGCTTCAATCCCAGCGGGCTCTGAAGTCAGACCGGCCACGAAATCCCGGGAAACGGGGTGCCCAAAAAGGTCAACCAGTGTCGAACCGGAAGGTAACTTCGCCATAGACTCAATCATAATAATTGAGAGATTTGAACGAGTGAGGGCGGCTAATAAGATCTCCTCCGCCTGGGACAATTTCAGGCCTTTGCTTGAACGAGGCCCACCAGCTCTCCCGGGGCGCTGAGGCGCTTGGGCAGAACCTCTCACGGGAGCTCCGGGGGAAACTCCTGTAGAAACGCCTCCTCTGCTGCCTCCCCCGCCGCGGGAGGCGAAAGAAGGATCAGCGCCAGCCCGCGTGCCTGGACCGGGAGCGGAAAGCCCGGGTTTTCTGATCTCACCCGCTCCTCCCCTCTCGGTGGCTCCGCCTCGCGGCGCGACTTTCGCGCTGGCCTCGCGCAGAGCCTGCTCCAGGAGCTGAGTCGTGATCCCAAGCTGCTCATGAAGCGCTTGCACGCGAACTTCTCGCCCCACCGGATCCTTGAAGCGAGCCAGCCAGCCGGCCAGCTTACGGAGCGCTTGAGTTCGCGCTTCGGGCCCATCCAGGGCCGATCTCACCTGCTCCTGCATCCGCTCATCCAGAAGCGGCTTCGAATCCTGCAGGATCGCCTTCATTCTCTCCTGTCCGTCTGGCCTCAAAAGGCCGGTTTCCTGGTCAAAGAGCAGCTCATCGGGGTCCAGCCCTGAAGGCATCGCCGCTCCGTAGAGCACGATTCCCTGCTCTAGCCCGATCTCCATCGCTCTTTCAGTCGCCGAAACCCCTGCCTTGTCGCCATCGAAGAGAACCGTGATCTTGGAACCCAGCCTGCGAAAGAGCGAAAGATGATCGGGCGTCAGGGAGGTTCCGCAAGTCGCGACCGCGTTGCCGAATCCAGCCGCGTGGAGCGCAAGCACATCAAAGTACCCTTCGACCAGGATCACTTCGTCTGTCTCTCGAATATGCTTCTGGGCCTGGAAGATGCCGTAAGCGAGCTTGCTCTTATGGAAAACCAAGGACTCGAGGGAGTTGAGATACTTCGGGCTCTCTCCTCCCACGTCAGGCGCTCCCTTCGGAAGAGGCAACGCCCTCCCTCCGAATCCTGCCACGCGCCCCCGAAGATCCAGGATCGGGAAAAGCGCGCGGTTCCTGAAAAGATCAAAGTAGCCGCAACCATCCCGCTTTTCGCGGGGAGAGGGCTTGACGAGCCCCAGCTCCACAGCAAGCGGTAGCGGCGCCTTTTTCGCCACAAGATGCTGGCTCAAGGCATCCCAGGCCGCTGGCGCTCCGCCCACGTAGAAATTCCTCGCCAGATCCGGGCCCACGCCGCGCTTCTTGAAATACGAATCAATATGAGGAAGCGCTCCCAGCCCTTGATGGTAAAAAGCGGCCACGAACCGGTTGAGCTTGAACGCAAGAGCCAGCTTTTCGCGAGCGGCCGCGCGCCGCTTGGCGGTCTCAGGGTCCTCATTGGCGTCCGCGTGCCCTGACCAGTCCTTGGGAAGCGGGATGCGGCCGCGTTCGGCCAGCTCCTCGATCGCCTCCGGGAAGCTCAGCCCGTGAAGCTCCATCACGAAGGAGATCAGATCGCCGCCCTTCTTGCAGCCGTAGCAGTGATAGAGCTGCTTCTGCTCGCTCACGCTGAACGAGGGAGAGCGCTCGGCGTGGAACGGGCAAAGTCCTGAGTAGCTGGAGCCCGACTTGCGCAAGACGACGTGCTCGCCCACGACATCGATCAGATTGACCGAGTCTTTGATCTTGCGCAGAAGTTCAGGAGGAAACTTCCCTTTACTCATGCTTCAGGACTTCAGCCTCCATGATCCACGATTCTGCGGAACTCTGCTCACAAAAGCATTCTCCTCGATGAAAAACCTCCAAGGGGCTTCCTTGGCCTGTTGAATCCCCACTCGAGGGGAAACCCGCACATGGGCCGGCCGGTAACCGTCGTCCACCACGAAGAGCGAGGGCCCTCGCAGCGATTGCCCATTATGGCTCATCCGGCTCCCCATCGCCTGACAGAGCTTGCCAGGCCCATTGGTCAAGGCATGAGTCGAGGTGCCCGGGGGCCTTCGCTTGCGCATCCATTCAAGGCCGGCCAACGGGTCCACTGCGCGAATTAGGACCGCGCCAGGAGCGCCCTTGGGTTCAGTCACGAAGTTGAGCATCTCGTAGTTCCCATAGATGAAATAGACATACGCGACACCTGGCGGCCCGAACATGATCTTGCTCCGCGGGGTCTCGCCGCGAGAGCAGTGGGAAGCGGGGTCGTCAGCTCGATAGGCCTCCGTCTCGACGATGCGTCCGATCGTCAGGCGTGCGTTGGGGCTATCGAGAGGCCCCTCGGGACGGGATCGCACGATCAGAGTCTTACCCAAGAGATCGCGGGCGACCTCGAGGGTATGGCGCGAGTAGAATTCAGGGCGCAGCACTCCCTTAGGCTTTCCCCGAAAAATAAACTGCTCCAATTCCCCTTGACGCACTCCCGAAAACCGCGAGGATGGTCAACCCAAGCGCTCTTTCACAAGCTGGCTGACGAGTTTTCCGTCTGCGCGCCCCTGCACTTTGGGAAGTAGGGCCTTCATCACGGCACCCATGTCCTTAGCGCTGGAAGCGCCTGTCTCGGCCACGACCTGATTGACCAGCTCGCGCACCTCGGCCTCGCTCATCTGCTGAGGCATGAAGCCCATCAGAAACTTGAGCTCCGCCTGCTCCTTGGCGACCAGGTCTTCGCGCCCGCCCGCTTTGAACTGTTCGATCGAATCGTTTCGCTGCTTGACCAGCGTCTGGATGATCTTCTGCACGCCCGCATCGTCGAGATCCACTCGGTCGTCGATCTCTTTTTTGCGGACCGCGGCGTGGAGATTGCGCGCGAACGCGAGCGTGTCCTTGTCACCGGACTTCATCGCGGACTTCATGGTTTCGGAGACTTTTTCTTTGATCGTGGCCATCAGGGGCTCCTTCAAACAAATGCGCCCAAGCAGCACGGGACGGCGGCTTGGGCGCGAATCATTCAATAAAAAGCTGCAATTCTAAAAACGGCCGCGGGACTTCTTGGTAAGTCGCTTTCGGGCGGCGATCTGCTTCTTCTTGCGCTTCACAGAAGGTTTTTCATAAGCTTCGCGCTTGCGCACTTCCGAAAGGATGCCAGCTTTTTCACACTGCTTCTTGAACTTCTTGAGGGCGGCTTCGAATGAATCGCCTTCACGAATCGTAATGCCAGGCATAGCGTTGTCACCTCCCTTCGGCTTGAAATCACGGTTTCTGACCGTGGACTTCAGCTTATAGGACGGCCAGGGAGTGGCGTCAACCCCTTCGGGTCAGGGCCCGGATACGGTGATCGAACCCCGCTTGCTACGATCCTTCATCTCGAGCAGGAAGGGCTTCTGCGAACGCTGCTTGAACTTCAGATTCAAGCGCATCAAAGCGCGCTCGCCCCGCGAGCTGAGCACCGGGAACGGAGGCTGCCAGCTCCCACCATTGAGGTACTCATTGGGAAAGTGAAAACCCACGGTATTCACTGCCGGATTCTCCCCATAGCTCGCTTTCAGCGAATAGCAGACTAGGCTGAGGTTCTGTCCTGAGACTCTCGCCAAGCTTCCATGGATTTGGCTTTGCTCCGGATCGATTTCATAGCGAACTCCATTAACAACCTGCGCCTTTGCTTCGAAGCGGATACTGGAAGGCGCATGCCGCAAATAAGTCGGTGGCCCGAGCCAAACCATCTTAGCTTGCAAACTGGGGCTGCTGCTCGAAGTGAGTTCGCCAGTGAATATTCCGGGTTCACTTTCCTCGGGCATGACGAACCCGCCATACGGAACGCCATCGACCACGATCCACCCCAGAAGCATCCCTCCCCCTTGAAAGTGACCCAGCCGAACGTGGTGCTCACCAGAAGAGTAATAAGAAATGGCAAGACTATTCCAGCAGTTAGGAAGAAACACCGTCTCTAGAATGATGTCTTTTGGTCTAGGTCCCGACTCTGGGGCCAAGGAGAGCCGCCATTGGCCCTCGATCGAGAAAGCAGCGGTTGAAGGAGCCGAACGCCCATCGAGTTCATACGAGAATTCGCTGCCCTCGGGCCCGTGAGTCTCCTGGATATGCTCCAGAGCGGCAACGGAACCAGGCAAAGCCAGAAGCGACGCGGCAACGAGCATGGACCAGTTTTTCATGGATCCCCCTTAGCCTAAAAAGCGTAGGTCCGGCCGATCAGGCTGTCAAGAAACACAGAAGCGTGATCTAGCGCGGAAGTTGAGCTCGCGAAGAGTGAAGCGCACGGGCGGGTCAGTCATGAGCACGAGCGTCTAACGCGGCGCCTTTTGCGCTCTATTCTGGGGTCTCCGAGGCGCCTGGGAAATCTAAAGCGTTTGCGGCGAGCACCATCAACCCTGAGGCAAATTCTTGAGCGAATCGCGCCAGAGGGCGACCACGAACCCACCTCCGCCAGACCCGGTGAGCTTCGCGGCCAAAGCTCCCCGCGCAAGTAGCTGCTGGCGGATCTCGGCGGCGATCGGAGGAACGAGATCCCAGGCGACGAAGCAGTCGTGAGCGAGGTTCATCGCTTCACGGATCTCGCCCAATCCTGAATCTTTCATTCCGAGATCGAATTGAGTCAGGCCTTGCATCGCCTTGCGCGAGGCCAGCGCCATCTTCTCGTC
>CAYNDM010000196.1:0-6286 GCA_964395265.1 uncultured Bacteriovoracaceae bacterium | reverse complement strand
GTCCAGGAGCTCGGATTCGAAAAGCCCAGCCCCATCCAGGCACAGGCGCTTCCGATCCTTCTGGGCAAACCCACGGACTTCCTGGGATTGGCCGCGACCGGCACGGGTAAGACGGCGGCGTTCGCTCTGCCCCTGCTGGAGCGGATCGACCCTTCCCGAAAAGGGGTTCAGGCCCTGGTCCTTTGCCCGACGCGCGAGCTCGCTGTCCAGGTGGCGGGTCAAATCAATCTCTTCGGAAAGTACCTGCGCGCCCAGGCTCTGCCTGTTTACGGGGGAGCCGGCTACTCCGAGCAGATCCAGGGGCTGAAGCGCGGGGTTTCGGTCGTCGTAGGCACGCCGGGCCGGTTGATCGATCATATCGAGAGAGGCACCTTGCGGCTGGATGGGCTCGAGACCGTGATTCTCGACGAGGCCGATGAGATGATCTCGATGGGTTTCAAGGAAGAGATCGAGACGATTCTCGAAAACGTTCCTCCCGGAAAGTGCAATATCTGGCTTTTTTCGGCGACCATGAGCCCGGATGTCCGAAAGGTGGCCGACGATTACCTGCGCGACCCCGGGAAAGTCGAGGTCAACCGGACCGAGATCCTGCCCGAGTCCGTCGAGCAGCTCTATTACGTGACCTCCGAATCGAACAAGCCTGAGGTCCTCTGCAAGCTCATCGAAGCCGCCGACGATTTTTACGGAATCGTTTTCTGTCAGACCAAGGCGCTGGTGGTCGAGCTCACGGGATACCTGCTGGGGCGCGGCTATCGGGCGGATTGCCTGCATGGAGACATGGATCAGGCGGCTCGCGAGCGAACCATGAAGGCATTTCGCGAAAGAAAGGTCACTCTCCTGGTTTGCACCGACGTCGCCTCCCGCGGCTTGGACGTCAAGGACATCACTCATGTGATCAACTACTCGATCCCCCGCGAGCTCGACAGCTACGTGCACCGGATCGGACGCACCGCCCGAAGCGGGAAATCCGGTTATGCGATGAGCCTGGTGACCGGAAGTCATCGCGGGCTGATTCCCCGGATCGAGCGCATGACCAAAAGCAAGATGAAGGAAGGCAAGATTCCCACCCGCCGCGAGATCGGGGTGAAGAAGGTTTCGCGAGCGCTCGAAGGGTTTTTGGAGCAGAAGACCCATGCCCAGGCCGTGGATCTGATGAATGAGGAGTGGAAGAGCGCGGTTTCGTCCATGAGCGGCGAAGAAGTGGCCGGAAGGCTTCTGGCGATGATGTATCCGGAGGTCTTCTCGCGGAAGGACCGCTTGCAAGAAGAGGAACCACGCAAGGCCCGGTCGCAAGACGATGGCTCGCGCAAGAGCAAGATGCGAGCGCGAGACGAGGCGCCACGCGCGAAACGTTCGCACCAGGAGTCTCCGCGCAAGGAGCTTCGCGAACGGAGACAGGAGCGTGATGGACGGCAGGAGCGTGATGGACGGCAGGAGCGTGATGGACGGCAGGAGCGTGATGGACGCTCGGAGTCTCGCCTGCCTTGGGGCCGCGAAGATCGCCCTTCGGGCGAGCGATCGCACAAGAAAGACCGAGGTCACGGCAGCTTTGGGAAGGCGACGCAGGGTAAAGGCGCGTCTGCCCGAAACTGGGGCGCACCTGCCCGGAAGTGGGAGTGGAAGCGCGGCGCGAAGCCTCTACGGTCCAAAGATCTCGCCAAGGCTCCCAGACACGCAGGAAATTTCTGAAGAAATTCCCCTGAAAAGGGGGCCGGAACTCTTTGCTCGCGCAAGCTGAGGGGATCAAATCGTTATTTCTTTTTATCAAATGATTATTTGACATAATCCTCTGACGCATTTTAATCTTTCAAGCATGAGTGCAGCTCTGGGTTCCGAGAAACAAGGTGCGTAAAGAACTCGCGCGCTTTTGGTGCAGGCGGCCCGAGAGCTTTTCTCGAGACAGGGGTTTGCCGGTACCACGATCAAAGACATTGTCGAGAAGGCGGGCGTGAACGTGAGTCTCGTGAGCTACCACTTCCATGGCAAAGAGGGGCTTTTCCAGGCCTGTCTCGAAGAGTTCGGGCAAGAGAAGCTGGCCTCGGCCCATCGCATTCTTCAGGCTCCCACGTCGGCCGAAGAGCTCCGGGTGCGTTTGCATATGTTCGCGACGGAGATCCTCGAGGGATTCGTCAAGGACTCGGACTTGGTGCGGATGATCCAGCGGGAGGCCGAGTGCGCGGACCCGCGATTCTGTGAGGTCTTCGAGAGCACGTTCCTTCAGGTCTTCAAGACCCTGGTGGCGTTCATCGAGTCCGCCCAGGAAGTCGGCGTGATTCGGAAAGAGCTGGTCGCGACTGAAACGGCGGGCATCTTCTTCGGCGCGTTGACCCATTCGACCCGTACGGACGAGCTCAATCAGCGCTATTTCGGGCAATCGCTCAAGGATGAGGCTTATCGCAAACGATTCATCGACCAATTGATCGCCGTGATTCTGCACGGCGTGGTCGATGGGTCTTCAAAGACAGAGTGAGAGAGGTAAGAGGCAATGGGAGTTCCACGAACTTCGCATCAAGCGCGTTCCTGTATCCTGAGTCTGGTCGCCGGAATCGCCGCCCTCACAGCGGGCAGTGTCCTGGCCCAAGAAAAGACAGAGCTTAGCCTTGAGCAGTACCTGAGTCAGGTCCGGCAGGAGAATCTCGGGGCTCGTTCGTCGACCCTCGGAAGCGAGGCCGGGTTCCTTCGCTCGGACGAGGGAGATCTGATCACGGCCTGGACGCCGTTCTTCAATGCGTCCTTCGGCGTGGACGAGCGGGAAACCGTGGTGACGGCGTTTCAAGGTACGAGCACCTCGACCAACAGCTATTCGTTGGGGATTCGCAAGCTCACGGACTTCGGCCTGCAGACGAGCCTCTACTACGGGCTCGTTTACCAGAACGTCGAAGGGGTCAATCCCCAGTTCGTTCCGGATCCAGCCTACAATACGACGGGCTTGAATCTCGAGCTTCGCCAGCCGATCTTGAGGGATGGCTTCGGAAGGACCGTGCGCGCCAACAAGACGCGCATCGAGGCCTCGGCCCTGGCGCAGGGATACGGGCAGAAGTTCGTCGGGATCCAAACCCTGGCTCAGGCCGAGCAGGCTTACTGGGGGCTGGCGCTTGCCCGCGAGCTGGTCGATGCGACGCAGGAGAATCTGCGGAGCGCCGAGCGGCTACGCGATTGGGCTGCCCGCAGGGTTCGCCTGAACCTGGCGGATCGCGCGGACTTGCTGCAAGTCGAGGCCGCGGTTCTCGCGCGCAAGCTCGAGGTCGAGAGCGCCAAGGACCAGTTGGATGCCGCCGAGCGCGCGTTCAACACCGCCCGAGGCCTCGATTCGGACGAGGTCCCTGAGCGTCTGGCGAAGATCAGCGGAGACACGATCGAGCGGATCAACTTGCCTGAGCGCGCGGGGCCCAGAGCGAACCTTAAGAGCGCGGAGCAGGAGTTTCGAGCTGCGACGGCGATCGCGAAGATAGAGGAAGAGAAGAGCAAGCCGGAGCTGAGCGTATTCGCCAATATCGCCCTGACCGGGAGAGATCCCGTTCTTGGGGACGCGGTGAGCAAGTCGGTGACGATGAATTACCCGAACCGCTCGGTCGGGGTGAACTTCAGTGTTCCGCTCGACATCGGGACGATGAGCAGGAACCAGAAGGCGTATGCGCTGCAGGCGGAGTCCGCAGAGCTCAGATACCGCCAAACCTCTTTCGAGGAAGAGCGTCTTTGGAAGGATTCGGTGGCGCGTTTCACGGAGGCCAGGGAAAGGCTCAAGCTGGCGCGACAGATGGAGAGCGCCCAGAAGGAGAAACTTCAGGCCGAGCGCACCCGCCAGCAGCGTGGCCGGACCACTATGTTTCAAGTCATCACGTTTGAGCAGGATTTCGTCACGGCTCAGCAAGCCAGGATTCGCGCGCAGGCTGAAGTCCTCAATCTGGCGGCGCAGCTGAAGACCTTCGGAGGTGCACAGTGAGTCTCGCGGAGCTTTCGGTCAAGCGACCGATCTTCATTACCTGTATCGTCATCCTCGTCATCGCGCTCGGGTTTCTCTCGCTTCGGAAGATGCCGGTGGACCTCTTCCCGGACATTACCTTTCCGGTCGTGATGGTCCAGACGCCGTATCCCGGCGCAGGCCCGCAAGAGGTCGAGACGCTGATCTCGGAGGTGCTCGAGGAGGAGATGAGCACGCTTCCGGGCATCAAAACTCTTCGTTCGACCAACCTCGAAGGGGTGAGCACGGTCATCGCCGAATTCACCCTCGAAACGGATATCAAGTACGCCGAGCAGCAGGTTCGGGACCGAGTCAGCGCGGCCAAGCGACGTCTGCCCGACGACGTGGACGAGTCGATCATCCGCAGGATCGATCCCGCGGACCAGCCCATCCTGATCCTCGCTTTGACGGCCGATCTTCCCGAGGGGCAGCTCTTTGATTTGGCGGATGACGTCGTCAAGCCCAGGATCGAGCAGGTGGCGCAGGTCGGCCTGGTGCAGGTGACCGGAGGGCGCAAGCGGGAGATCCACGTCGAGCTCGATCGCGAGAAGCTGAAGGAGTACGAGGTCTCGGCGACTTCCGTATCGAACCGGATCGCGGCCGCGGGCAAGAATATCCCCGCCGGAAAGGTGGACAGGGAGGGGCAGAGCACGGTCTTCAGGACCCTGGGTGAATTCAACAGCATCCAGGAGATCTCGAAGGTCGTGGTGAGCTTTTTGGGCAATGACGTCCCCGTCACCGTGGGCGACGTGGGCAAGGTGTCCGATACCGTGGCCGACGAGACCTCACGGGCCTACGTCAACGGCGAGCGGTCGGTTTTCCTGATGGTGTTCCGCCAATCGGGCGCGAACACCATCGCCGTGGCCGATGCCGTGAAGAAACGGGTGGAGCAGATCAACCGACAGCTCGACCAGGGCGGCAGGCTTCAAGTCGTGCGCGACGGCTCCAAGCCCATTCGCGCGAACGTCACGGATGTCCAGGAAGCCATCCTGATCGGCATCGTGCTGACCATCATCGTGGTCTATTTCTTCCTGGGAAGCGGACGCTCGACACTGATCACGGGCCTGGCGCTGCCGAACTCGCTTTTGGGCGCGTTTTTCCTGATGTGGGTGGCTGGGTTCTCGATCAACGTCATGACACTGCTCGCGCTCAGCCTCGCCGTCGGTCTGCTGATCGACGACGCGATCGTGGTGCGCGAGAACATTTTCAGGCACAATGCCGAGCTCGGAAAGCCGCCGATCAAGGCGGCGCTCGAAGGAACCAAGGAGGTCGCCCTGGCGGTGATCGCCGTGACGTTGGCCGTGGTTTCGGTGTTCGCGCCGATCGCGTTTCTGGACGGCGTCGTGGGCCAGTTCTTCAAGGAGTTCGGCCTGACCGTCTGCTTCGCGATGGCGATCAGCCTCTTTGATGCGATGACCATGGCTCCGATGCTCTCGGCTTACTTCGCCGGCGGTACTCACGGGGCCAAAGCGTCGAAGAGCCTCTGGGGAAGGACGAGCGGCGCTTTGCTCCGGGCCTTCGATCGTTTTCAAAGCCGGCTTGAGCGGCTCTACGAGAAGACCCTGCATTTCACCAACCGCAGGCCCCTGTTGGTGCTGGCGGGCGCCGTGGTGATTTTCATCCTGAGCGTGGCCAGCATCAAGTACGTGCCCAAGACCTTCTTGCCTCCGCAGGACACCGGGGAGTTCATGGTATCGCTGGATCTCCCACCCGGAACGAGCTTGAGCGCGACTGGCGAAATGGTGAAGAAGGTCGACGACGTGATCCGAAAGAACCCCGAGGTCTTCACCTCGGTCTCGGTGATCGGCAATAGCCAGGGAGAGACCAACAAAGCGAGCTTCTTCGTGAACATGGTCCCGTCAGACCAACGAAAAATGAATACGAGCCAGTTCAAGGAGGCGCTCAGGAAGCAGTTGGCGCAATTCAAGGAAGCGTCCCCCATCGTGAAGGATATCGACATGGTGGGCGGGGGGCAAAGGCCGTTCAACGTGAACATCGTGGGGACCGATCTCAAGGAAATCGAGAAATACGCTACGATGCTCTACGAAAAACTCAAGGCTCACCCCGGTCTCGCGGACGTCGAGATGAGTCATCGCCCGGGCAAACCCGAGTTTCAGGTCGTGCCGGATAACCGAAGGGCCGAGCAGCTCGGCGTTTCGACTTCGACGATCGGGATGGAGCTCCGCACTCTGGTCGAGGGCGCGGTGCCGGCCGTGTTCCGGGAGACGGGCCAGGAATACGATATTCGCGTGAGGCTGCAGGCCGATCAGCGCGATCTGCGGCGGTCGTTTCCTGAGACTTATGTGCCGAATATCAACCAGGCGC
>CAYNDM010000195.1:5091-6304 GCA_964395265.1 uncultured Bacteriovoracaceae bacterium | reverse complement strand
CCATGGCAAGGACCCGACGGAGCTGTCAGCGCACCGCAGGTGGCGTGATCCCCAGGCGATCCAGCAGTACCGCGCAAAATCGAAGGAGGCGATCGAGCCTCAAGCCCCTTCGCGATCGACGCAGGTGACATTCAGCTCCGGAGGGGCTAGCTGCTTTCTATTTATTTCACCAGAAATTTCGACCCATGAGCTGCACAACGCGATGCGAGCGAACCTCCTCCCCCTCCTTTGCACGGCCAAGGAAGGCACCTCGCTATTCTCGCGGATCCTGTTGAGCGTCGACTCGCTCACCGCCAATGATCAAGAGCGGGTACTTCTGGCTTTCTCCTTTCTCTGCTCAACGGCGGGATGGAAGCCTGAGTCCTTTCGCAGAAGCCAAAAACCAAGCAAACCCAGGAGACTGGAGGTCTGGGTGACCACCTCGCTTCCCGATGCTTCGGCCGAGGAGATCGTCCGGCGGGGGATGATCCTCGGACGAGCCAATAGCCAAGTGCGATCACTGGCCCAGCTTCCGGCCAATCGCCTCTCACCCTCCGACTACCGCGCCTGGATCGCGAAGTACGCCCGCGGCCGCGGCCTCCGATTCGAATTCCTCGACCGGGCCCGCTTGGCTCGAATGGGCGCTGGAGCCTTCCTGGCGGTCTTGCGGGCCGACCCGAAAAGCCAAGGCGGAATCGCGCGAATCAGCTATATCCCCAAGCGCGCTCCTCGGTCGAATCAGCGAAGCGTGGCGCTTGTGGGCAAAGGAGTCTGCTCGGACACCGGAGGCTATAACATCAAAACCGGCGATACCATGCTCGGAATGCATATGGACATGACCGGCTCCGCTCTCGCGCTGGCGCTCTGCGGGGCCTACGCGGAACTCAAAGCGGATTTCGAGGTCCATGCTTATCTCGCGATCGCGGAGAACCTCATCTCGCCGACGGCCTACAAGCCCAATGAAGTGGCCGTCGCCTTGGACGGAACGTCGATCGAAGTCGTCGATACGGATGCCGAAGGCCGCATGCTGCTTGCCGATACCTTGGCGTGGGCTCGCAAAAACAAGCCAACCCTCGCGATCGATTTCGCGACTCTGACCTATCAGGCGATGACCAGCGTCGATACCAGGCGGTCGGCGGTGTTCTCGAATCGAAACGATCTCCTGGAACTCGCCGTCCGATGCGGACGTGAATCAGGAGAGCGGGTTTGGGGCTTTCCGAACGAATCCGACGAT
>CAYNDM010000195.1:0-5081 GCA_964395265.1 uncultured Bacteriovoracaceae bacterium | reverse complement strand
AAAGCCTTGGAATCAAAGATCGCCGATATTCGGCAATGCGCCAGCTCGCGATTCGCCGATCATATCTACGCGGCCGCGTTTCTGTCCCGCTTCGTCGGAGACGAGGTCCCCTGGGTCCACGTCGATTTAGCTTCGGCTTCCCACTCAGGGGGGCTCGGCCTTATCGATACCGACACCACGGGCTTTGGCGTTCTCTGGGCCGATCGATTTCTTCGGCAGGCTCACTGATGAGTTCGATGGAGCAACCCAGCGCAAGAGCGCAACCTACTTGCCAAGCACCACGAAACGCGTGCCGCCTTGACTCCAGACCAAGAGCAAGACTCGCCCGCCTTTCGCGTCCTTGATCCGGCGTTCCGCTTCTTTCGCAGTTTTGACCGCGACCCGGTTCACGCTCAAGATCACGTCTCCCGGCCTCAAGCCTCCCTGCGCCGCGAGCGAACCGGACGCAACACCCGCGATCAATGCCCCTTGGACATCTGAAGGAATCGCGAAGCGTTCGCGCGCATCGCGAGTGACATCGGACAACTCAAGCCCGAACGATGTTTCGGAAGACTGTCCCTTTTGCTGCCGGCCGCGCGAAGCGATCCGCTCGTCCTCAGGCAACTTCTCGATCGTCGCCTGAAGGGTGACCCTCTTTCCTCCGCGCACCACCTCTACCTTTGCCTGCGTCCCCGGCTCGAGCTGAGTCACCGCGACCCGCAGAGCGCTCGGGTCCCCGATCTCCTGGTCATTGAGCTTGACGATCACGTCGCCCACCTCAATACCGGCTTTTTCGGCAGGGCTCTTGGGAGTGACCTGGGCGACCAGCGCCCCGCTAAGCTCAGGCAACCCGAATTGCTCCGCCAGATCAGGGGTCACTGGCTGAATGTTCACGCCCAAGAATCCGCGAACCACTTTTCCGTTCCGGATGAGCTGCTCCATCACGTTTCTGGCCAGATTGATGGGAATCGCGAAGCCAATCCCCACGCTTCCGCCAGTCCGGCTCAGAATGGCCGTATTGATCCCAATCAGGCGTCCCTCGGCGTCGATCAACGCACCTCCGGAGTTTCCAGGGTTGATGGGAGCATCAGTCTGAATGAAGTTGGCGATCATGTCCGCGCCCTCTCCCGGCAGAGAAGGAAGATTCCGTCGCAGATCGCTGATGATCCCCATGGTCACCGTCTGCCCGAGTCCGAAAGGATTGCCCACCGCGAGGGCGACGTCCCCAACCTTGACTTTGGCGCTGTCGCCCAAGGTGATCGCGGGCAGCTTCTCTTGGGCCTTGATCTTCAGCACCGCCACGTCCGTCAACGGATCCTTTCCGACCAGCTCCGCCACGTATTCTTTGCGACCGGAGCCCAGAAGGATGCGAATCTCGTCGGCCACATCCACCACATGGTTATTAGTCAGGATGTACCCGTCCTCCGTAACGATCACCCCAGAACCCAGGCCGGTCTGCTCGCGGAACTGGGGAGCTCCCCGTCTCCCTTGGTCAGGAAGACCAAAGAAATGCCTGAAGAAAGGATCCTCCATGAAGGGGTACAAAGGTTCCTGGATTCGAACCCGCTGAGTCGTGAAGATGTTCACCACCGCCGGCCCAGCCTTCTCGACCACGGGCGCGTAGCTCGTGACCATCTCGGTTCGGCGCTCGGGCTCGCTACGATCGACTTTGACCGATCCGGGCGCCGCCTCGAAGCGAGGAGGTTCTTTCGCCGCCGATGGCGCCCATCGGTCGCATGCCAAGAAGCTCAGAAGAGCAGTCACGATCGTCCAGGATGTCAGGGATCTCATTCGCATCATCATCGCCTTCCCTCGAACTGAAATGATGTTATGTTCCCCACCCTCATCCGGGTGTCAAATCGCGGCGCGTAAGCCACGGGCGGACCAAGAATCCACCTCAAGCCGAGACGCAGTCAGTCTCGCCGCTTCGGCTATCCTGATCTTTCAGGCCGGTAAGATCAGGCCCGCGACTCAGGCCGATTCCGGTCGAGCCGGCTTCTTGGACCGAAGCTTGGCCGTATAGCCTTCGAGCTTCAGGCCCGCGATGGCGAATTTCAGGAGACCGAGCGGCCCCCCGGCGAAGACCGCTCTGATGAGCCTCTGAAAAAGCCGATACTTCTCGGGAGTGTAAGGATACCAGTTCGCCTCGATCTTCGAGTTACTTTTCTCGATCATCACGGCCTTCACGTTCGAGAACGAAAAAAGCCCGAACTCCCCTTTATAGCGCCCGAAACCGCTGTTCTTGGTGCCACCGAACGGCAGCGCATGATTACCCTCGGTGATCATGACGTTGTTAATCGAGACGTTGCCGGTCACGATCGCGTCGGCGACCCGATTGGCCCGATCCAGATCGGCGCTCCACACGCTCGCCGAAAGCCCGTACTCGCTGTCATTGGCCATGCGAATGGCCTCGGCTTCGGTACTGAAGGGCACGAGCGGGAGCACAGGGCCGAAGGTCTCCTCGTAGTAGATCTTCATCCCAGGCGTCACGCCGTCGAGAACCAGGGGCGGTATCGCACGCGACTTCCGATCCCAATTTTCTCCAGTCAAGAGCTTCGCCCCTTTCGAAAGCGCGTCCTGCAGATGCTCGGCCACGATCGCGACCTGCATATCATTCGTCATCAAGCCCAGGGCTCCGGCTCCGTCCGCGTCAACCTTCTGAGTCAGCCGGCTGACCTCCTCGACCAACTTCGAACGGAACCGGTCATAGATCCGCTCCTCGACCAAGATCCTCTCTACCGAGGTGCACGACTGGCCGGTATTCGTCAGCCCTCCCCAAGCCGCTCCCGCGACGGCTCGGTCCAGGTTCGCGTCGGCGAAGACCACCATCGGGTCCTTGCCCCCGAGCTCAAGTTCAACCGGGATGAGATGTTTCGCCGCCTGTTCCATGATCTTCGAGCCGGTCCTGGCGCTTCCGGTGAAAAAGATCTTCTGAGGGCGCTGCTCGATCAGCTCGCGGCCCACCTCTCCCGTTCCGTAGACGACCTGCACCCAGTTCGCCGAGAACCCCGCTTCCGAGAGCACCTTCTCTACCAGACCGGGCAGAGGCGTATACTCCGAGGGCTTGTAGACCACCGTGTTCCCGCAGACGAAAGCCGAAGTGATGGGGACGATGGCTTGATAAAACGGATAATTCCAAGGAGAGATCACCAGGATGGTTCCCAAGGGCTCGAATCTCACGACCGACTTCTTGCCCATCAAGACGGGAGGCGTATGCACCTTCCGTTCGCGAAGCTGACGCTCGGCGAATTTCTCAAGGTAAACGAGGTGATCCAGCACCCCGAAAATCTCCGAGGTCAGAGCGTCGGTTCGCGACTTTCCGGTCGCCTTCTGGATCTCGTCGACGATCCGATCCTCGTTCGCCAGCACGGCCGCCCTGAGCGCGCGGATAAACCTCAGCCTCTCTTTGACGCTCAGCTTGCGCAGAGAAGCGTGCCCTTCGCGAGCTTTATCGAAAGCCTGCTTCGCGGCCGAATCCGAAGATCGATCGCCACACTTCGCATCCCACCCGATTTCGCGATGAATTCGACCGTCCAATGTGGGGTCGGAATAATAGAGGGACATGATGACTCCTTTGACTCCGATATGGAGCTGTCTGAGGGCCACGGCCAGTGGCCCAGGAAAACGATTGGCGCTTGCGGCGCACGTTAGGATGAAGAAAACCATGAATCGAGGCAACACTCCAAAAAGCAAAGCGACCGCTTTCAGCCCCGAGCGATCCGTCTCGTTCAGGTAATCCAGGATGCGATCCAAGTTCACGATCGACCCTGTACTTGAGAACGCCGGGAGAAGCCCACCCCCCGGAACCAGGATATCGCCGGCTTTCAAGATTCCGTTGACTTGAAGAGGGCCCAGATGCCGCGAGAAGCTCATGCGCGAATGACCTCCGCGGCCTTGAGCGACAGCGCCATAATCGTGAGCGAGGGATTGATCCCTGGAGCGTCCGGGAAGATGCTCGAGTCCGCCACGAAAACATCCTTCACGCCGTGAAGCTCGAACTGGGGCGAGACCACCGAGCGCCGACGATCCGTACCGAGAGCGCAGCCCCCCATGAGATGCAGGCCGATGGCGATGTCGCCCCGGACAATCCGCTTCGCGCCAGTCGACTCGAAGATGCGATCGACGGCTTGGATGCCACGGTCGCGGCGGGCGCGATCCTCCGCGTTCAGGCGTTTTCTGATCCTCAACGCTCCTTTTGAGCTCACCTGGATCTTGCCGGGCTCGGTATCCCTGATCGCGACCTCGATACACGCGAAATACGGCATCATCCTCATCAGCTCTTGGTGCGACTTCCCGAAGCCTGGAATCAGCATCGCCACCGCCGCGGGCGGAGCATAGACGTTCTCCAGCTTGAATCCCTGGAGCCGAAAACCGCGGTCCGCGGATTTGAGGGACTGAAAAGGCCCTTTATGAGCGCGAACCGGCTCCTCATAAACCGCCAAGGTCATGTATTGGGGATGGGTGAAGAACCCCTCGCCCAGCGCGGGCAAACGCTCACCGAATCCCGAACGCAACAAGAGCTTGGAATTTCCGATCGCGCCGCTTGCCAGTACCAGCTTCCGGGCCCGAGCCTCGAACCTTCGGCCCGGCCGGGTCACGGCCTCCACGACCTTCTCGCTCCCATCCAAAGCGACTCTCAGCACCTCGGTATCGGGCACCAGATCCAGAAATCCGCTTGCCAGAGCTTCCTTCAGCACCGTAACCGGCATGCTTTGCTTACTGTCGATGCGGC
The DNA here is from genome assembly GCA_964395265.1 of uncultured Bacteriovoracaceae bacterium. GTDB lineage: Bacteria > Bdellovibrionota > UBA1018 > UBA1018 > UBA1018 > CAYNDM01. The sequence continues at coordinate 370 of CAYNDM010000195.1, read as the reverse complement.
ATCCGCTCAGGCACTCGATGCAGTCGTTCTGCTCTTCGTAGCGGCAGTCCTTCTGCGCCCGTTTCAACGGCGCACAAACGAACCCGTTCTTTTTGAAGCCTTCTTCGAAAATCCTAGCGTTTCGATTCCAGTGCGCCTCGGGAATCGACTGGATACTAAGGGAGGACTCGGCCTTTTCGTACCATGGGGCCAGCTTGTCGGTTTCCAGTTCCGAAATCCCGGTCCGTCTTCGCCAGGACTCCAGCGCATCCTCGTCGAAACGGTCCACCAACGCCTGGTTGACGATCGATCCCCCCCCGACCACTTTGGGCCGAAGCAGGCCGATGTCGGCATCCTGATTGAGCTCGATTCCGCCAGACCAATAGAGCTG
>CAYNDM010000194.1:0-6318 GCA_964395265.1 uncultured Bacteriovoracaceae bacterium | reverse complement strand
GTTGGGTTGAAGAGACACTGCCGAGAAGCCGGTGATTTCGGCAAGCATGGCCTCCAAGCCCTTGATCAGCTCTTGGTAACCTTTTGCTTGATCGACCGGTACGAACGGATGCAGTTTCGCGAACTCCGCCCAAGTCACCGGAAGCATCTCCGTCGTGGCGTTGAGCTTCATCGTGCATGACCCAAGGGGAATCATCGAACTGGTCAGCGAAAGGTCCTTGAACTCCAGTCGGCGAATATATCGAAGCATCTCCGTCTCAGATTGGTAAGAATTGAAGACGGGATGGGTGAGATAAGCGCTCGTCCTCTCGAACTGCGCCGGGCCTTTGGTTTTCACTGCCTCCGCCAGCTTCTCCAGGGCTGGAGTCTTCGCACCATCAGCAAAGACCTCGAGTAGGTCGCGCAGATCCTGCGTTGTGGTCGTTTCGTCGAGAGCAATCGCCACTTTGTCCTTACCCAAGCGCCTGAGGTTCATTCGCTTGGCCAACGCTCGCTGAAGAACCGAATCGGCGTCGGCACAGCGTACAGTCACCGTGTCGAAAAAATATTCCGCATCAAGCGAATGCCCGAGCGATCGAAGTCCCTCCGCGAGGACTTTCGCCATCAATTGAACGCGCTCCGCAATCGAGCGAATCCCTTTTGGACCATGGTAGATCGCATACATGCTTGCCATCACGGCCAGAAGGACCTGAGCGGTGCAGATATTGCTCGTGGCTTTCTCGCGGCGGATATGCTGCTCGCGCGTCTGCAAGGCCAGGCGGATCGCCATCTTCCCGTCGATATCTTTCGAAACTCCGACGATCCTTCCCGGGATATTACGCTTGTATGCCTCTCTCGTCGCCAGGTAGGCCGCATGTGGGCCCCCATACCCCATCGGGACGCCGAATCTTTGCGTGCTCCCGATCACGATATCCGCTCCGAATTCTCCAGGCGCTTTGAGCACTGCCAGTGACAGGATATCGGCTGCCATCGTAACCAACGCGTCCGCGGCATGCGCCTTCTCGATGAAGCGGGTGTAATCGAGGATAGCGCCGTTCGTCGCAGGATACTGAAGGAGCACTCCGAATACAGGAGTGGCGAAGTCGAACGAATCATGGTCTCCGACGATCACTCGGATGCCAAGGGGTTCTGCTCGGGTATGAACGACCTCGATCGTCTGCGGATGGCAGAGCTCCGAAACGAAGAAGGCTCGGTTGGTTTCCCGACCCTTGATCGTCAGGGACATCGCCATCGCCTCGGCGGCGGCGGTCGCCTCGTCCAAAAGCGAGGCATTGGCGATCTCCATCGCCGTGAGATCGGTGACCATCGTCTGGAAATTCAGGAGGGCTTCGAGCCGGCCCTGCGCGATTTCGGCCTGGTAGGGAGTGTACTGCGTATACCAGCCTGGGTTCTCGAGGATATTGCGCTGAATGACAGGCGGTGTGAAGCAATCAGAGTAACCGGCGCCGATAAAAGACCTGAACAACTGATTGTGCGATGCAAGATTTCTGAGTTTCGCTAGAACCTGCTGTTCGCTCTTCGGCTCTCCCAGTTTGAGACGACGTTGAGTCCGGATGTTCTGGGGAATGGTCTGTGAAATCAGCTCCTCGAGGCTCTTGAAGCCGAGAAACTTGAGCATCTGCTCGACCTCATGCTCGCCTGGCCCGATATGCCGTCGCGCAAAAGAGTCCGTGGATTCGAGTTTGCGTAGGATGGATTCGTTGCCGTGAGATGCTGCCATGCCGACCTCAATGATGATTTGGCTGGAGCTTATCAGCACGTTTTTTTCTTGACCACTTTTTTCCGGAGAGTCTCTTGTCAGTGCAAGGCACTCGGCTTATGTTCGTGCTTCATCCGTCTTGTGCAAGCTATGACAAATGTTCAGTACCAAAGTTCATCCTTGATGAGTTCGTCCGTTGATGACCTAACCCGTATTTTCAATACCGCGCTTCTTTCGACCAAAACGGAATCGGTACGGGATTTCTCGGGAGAGCTTTACAAGCTGGTCGAGAGTCCCGCGTTCCGGGCGATTCTCGCTTCGATCCGCCAGGTAGCCCGAAACCACGGGATCAGCGAGCGCGAGGCTGCGGAAGCGGTCATCCAGACTTTCAGAAAACTGGATACGATTTGGGAAGGCTATTTGATCCAAGAAGGGCTCGATCGGCTCAAGCACCAGGCTCCCGGAGCCTAGCTTCGCAGCACGAAATCCCACCGCAATCGAATCTGATTGTTGCGATCGACAATTCCCCTAGGAGGATTAGGGAAGGGACCAGCCTTGTTGAAGGCCTCTACGGCGGCCTGGTCCAGGTCACGCGTTCCCGATTCCTCGAGGACTTGCACCTGCACGATTTCTCCGCTCGGGTTCAGGACAACGATCACCTTGGTGGTGTGATCGGTATTACTGGCCAGGCGTCGGCCGCCTTTGATCAAGCGGATCAAGTGCTGGCGGAGAAGCCCTTCCCAAGCCCGGTCGAGGCGACTTCGAATTCGCTGGAAGTATCCGTAAAAAACGTATTCTCGAGTATTGAGAGCCGTAACCTCGGATTCAGACAAGCCCTTGATGTAATCCTGCGCCAGGGTTGAGTCCACTTTCATCCACTCCGAAGCCCCTCGGTCGGCGGGGCGTGGAGCGCGGGATGGAACTTCTTTCGGGAGCATCGCGACGCCAAGCTTACTGAGCGGCTGGGCGCGCGAGGTCTGCTCAACCCGCTCGGCCTGGCTTGCGCCCGGACGCGTTTGCGCTTGCTGACTGCCACCCTGGCGGATCTGATGTGTTCTGCTGACCGTCTGACGATCGACCGTTTGGGTTTTTTCGCCAAGATAGGCGTCCGGTGCCGCTTTCTCGGTGAGCTTGCCGGGGTTCGTCTGCACGATGCGCTTTGACGCCGAGTCTTCTGTTACCGTAGCTTTCTTGAGTTTAGAGGAAGGGTCCAACTCGATCCAGACCGGAGTCTGTGTCACGGTCTTGGCGGCTTGCTTGCTGAACAGAAGCGCCCACCCGCTGAAGAGCAGCGCATGAAGGAACAAGGAAAGCGAGATGGAACTACGAAACTTCAACACTCCCATCAAGAAGTATAATCCCTTCCTTGGGAGATTCGGAACTATTCGATGTCTTCTTTAAGGAATTCACTTGCGGTGGTAGCGCCAGAATCGACAGCGCCCATACGCTCGATGGGCTCGGTGCCTTCGATGAAGGCTTCTTTGATCGAAGTCGCGGAGTTGGCCTCCGCGAGCTTTCCGGTCCCGGGATGAATATTGGCGAACACCACTCCTGGAGGGATCGTCAAATCGCCGTCGGGATAAGATTTGACCGCTTCCATCATGTAACCGAGCCAGATAGGGAGCGCAGCTCTCGCACCGGTTTCCCCTGGGCCCATGCTCCGCAAGTTATCAAATCCCACCCATACGCCCGTGACAACGTTGGGAGTGAATCCCATGAACCAGGCGTCTTGATAATCGTTGGTCGTCCCGGTCTTCCCGGCAGCGGGCCGCGAAAGGCTTTTGGCTTTGGCGCCAGTCCCATGAGTCACGACTTCTCTCATCAAGTGGGACATCACGTAGGCAATCCGCGGATCAAGAACCTGGTCCGGGTCCTCCGGCCTCGGGTAGGCTGGAAACACGATCTTCGCTCTTTCTCCGGGAGCAGGCTCGGGGAGCGGGGTCGGCTGCACTTCCGACTCGTTCGCCGTATTCCGATCAGCGATTCTTGATGGATCCTCGTCCGTCGGCACCGGGGTCGGCCGCAGCGATGACCTCTCCTCCAGGGGATTTCCTTCCCGATCCACCACGCTCGAGTGGAAGACGGGATTCAGCTTTCTGCCAAGGCGAGGAAAGAGGCCGTAAACACGGGTAAGCTCAAGGAGCGAGGTGCTGCCGCTTCCGAGCGAAATCGAGAGATCTTGATTCAGCTGCCCCTCCATCCCGAGGCGACGGGCGAAGTTGATGACGTTCTGAACTTGCAGGTCCTGAACGATCTTGATCGTGGGAACGTTGCGGGACTTGATCAGCGCCTGCCGAAAGGTGGTGTCGCCGTAGAACTTCTCTTCGAAATTGGTAGGTTTCCACTTTCCAGACTCGCTGTCCTCATACACGATGGGCGAATCCACGATAATGGATGCGGGAGTGTATCCTTTTTCGAGAGCCGCGGCGAAAATCACCGGCTTGAAGGCCGAACCCGGCTGCCTCTGGGCCTGAATGGCTCGGTTGAATTCAGACTTGCTGAAATCATATCCACCTTCCATCGCAAGGACGTCCCCGGTATTCACGTCAATCGAAAGAAGAGCTCCCTGAACTTCCGGCTCCTGGTCCAGCGCCACGATTGCCTGGCCGTCCTTGACCTCGACCACTCGTGTGAGTACGACGTCGCCTTTTCGTACCACTTTGGATGGAAGGGTGGGCTCGGGTCTCCACTGAGGATTCTTCTCGTCGCGAACGGGCTTCGCCCATTTCATGGTTTCGAACGCCATAACGGCTCTCGCCGTGCCGATCAATACCGTCACAGTCTTGGACTTGTCGTCGACTTCCGAAACCACGGCTTCGTAGGCCTCGCCAGGTTGGAGAAGATCCAGGTCAGACGCGATTCCGGCGATCCTAAGCGCGTCATCCAGGCTCATGGACCCGTCAGGCAAGAAGACCTGAAAACCCAAAGCTTTCTGAATCAACTTGTCGCGGGCTTCCTTCAGGAAGGTCTCGGCTTCGTCGTCGCTTTTCAGTCTTTTCAGAGGACCTCGGTATCCAATGCGCTTGTCCACCTCGCGCAACCCCTCTTGGAGGCTCTTCCGAGCCGCGATCAACAATTCGACCGTGGTCGGAACCGTCACTTTCAGACCCTCTTCGTAGAGCGCCTTCTCACCGTATCGCTCGAGCAGGTATCGGCGGATATGTTCAACCAGATAAGCCGCGTACTTCGTGTTCAGCTCTTGATCGAAACGAATGGCGATCGGGGTCGCGGCTGCCTCTGTCATCTGACTCTGGGTGATGAATCGGTTTTCGTACATGCGCCGAAGCACGTAAAGCTGGCGATCCTTGGCCCTCTTCGGGTTGAGTTGAGGGCTGTATTTTCCAGGCGCCTGAGGCATTCCGGCAATCAACGCCGCCTCCGCGGCATTCAGCTCCGAAACGTCTTTTCCGAAGTAAGTCTTGCTGGCAGCTTGGACTCCATATGCTCCCGCACCCAAGTAGATCTGGTTGAGGTAGAGATAGAGAATCTCCTCCTTGGTGAAATCACGCTCCATCCGGTAAGCCAGGATGAGCTCCTTGAACTTTCGACTGAAGCTTCGCTCGGACGTCCGTAACAGAGATTTGGCCACCTGTTGCGTGATCGTGCTTCCGCCTTGCACCACATGCCCTGCTCGGAAATTGGCGATGGCTGCTCGGATGATCGAAGCTAGATTGATGCCTTGATGCTGGAAAAACTGGTCGTCTTCCGCGGAAATAAACGCCTGAACCACGACTTCAGGAATCTGCTCGTAAGGGGTGAGATAGCGACGTTCCTTGTAAAACTCGCCGATCACCACCTCAGGCCCATCCTGCTTGGATCGCGCCAAGATCTGAGTCACCGTTAGAGGCTTATAATCCTCGGGCCTGGCCAAGGCCGGCAGGTCGCGCGCGAATTGCCAATAGATCATAGCTCCGAGCACTGCCATCAGAGCCGTTCCGGCCACGACCAGCACGAAGAAGCTCTTCATCAGCCAACCGGCGCCCCTCGCTCCCCTCATCATTGTTCTCCCACCGGCATACGCCTTGGCAAACCGACTAGGTGCCGGATCTGATCGATGTTCTGCTGTATTGCCTTCTTGCCTCTGAAAATAGCGTCAGTTCTCTTGTTAAACTCGAGAAATCCGATGCCGGACATATCAGGCGTGATGACCAGGTCGGCCTCCTCCAAATCCCTTGATCCACGGTTGCGGGCCGATTGCATCTGAAGGTACACGTGGCGCTCGAGGCCTTTGGCGCGAGCGGGAGTCTTCCCGTTCTCCAGCACATTGATGGCGATCACGGGTCCCAGGCCCAGCGCCCTGGCCTCTGAAACGGCGTACGGCCTATGGACGCTAGCGGCTGTCCAGCTGGCGTCCTCGAACTCCGCCGGCTCGAAAAGGCCCGGAAGAGCCACTGCGGCACGAAGCGCCCGTGACGCCTGTCCCCGGTCATAGGCATTGACCTCCTGAGTGGCTTCCGATCGCAAAAGAACCTTTGTCGGAATCTTGCTCTGGGAAAGATCCTGATCTCCCAGGATGTCCTCAAGCGTTTCCTCGAGCGCCCTGCCATCGGAAGGTCCCCGCTTGAACGCCGAAAGAATCGAGTTTCCGGGATGAAACTGATCGTCTTTGAGCTTCATCAG
>CAYNDM010000193.1:6000-6373 GCA_964395265.1 uncultured Bacteriovoracaceae bacterium | reverse complement strand
TCCACTGCGATCGACCCGTGTACGACGTCTCTGAGCGCCATTCCGGGGAAGTACCAACTCCCTGGGTCCAGACCAGATGAAACTCCCAGGGGCCGCTTGACGCGGTCGCGAGGGCCGGGTCAAGCGCTGTCAGGGCATCTGAGGACAGGACCCGGCCTGCCAAAAAGCAAAAGCCCCCTCCGGCGGAACCGGAGAGGGCTGATCAGCTTTCACTGAACCGAAACACTCACTCTTCGGACTCGTCGTCCAGAAGGTAATCTTCCTCCATGGCGAAGTCGTTTTCGAAGTCGTCCTCATCGTCGTCGAGGTCGTGGCTCCGGCCCATTTCTTCGTGCTCTTCTTCTTCGTGACCGAAGTCCGAGCCGAAGGACGT
>CAYNDM010000193.1:4606-5990 GCA_964395265.1 uncultured Bacteriovoracaceae bacterium | reverse complement strand
CCTCCACTGAGGCCTCCCGCGAAGCCGCCCAAGGCGCTCGACGATGGCGTACTCGGGGTGCTTTCCATGGTCTCGGTAGGCGAGGTCAGCTCCTGGGGAGCCGCTTTGGCCGGCGACGCCTTGCGAGAAGCCGCGGCTTTGCGGCTGGTCTTCCTGGCGCCTGCCTTTTTCGCGGCCTTCTTAGGAGCTTTTCTGGCCGCTGATTTTTTCTTGGCCGCTTTTTTGGGGGCTTTTTTCGCGGCGGATTTTTTCTTGGCCGACCCCTTCTTGGTAGCGGATTTTTTGCGGGCCTGGCTCTTTTTTTTCTTCGGCGCTGCTTTCTTAGCGCTCTTCTTTTTCTTGGCTTGGGCTTTGGTCCTTTTTTTCGCGGGTTTCTTTTTCGCCATGACGTTCTCCGTAAAATTTTGCCTGAACTGTTATCGAAAATAAGCCATACTCATTCTGCCTTTGCAACTCAGAATCCTGCAAGCTCGGGATGCGATTTGATCAGAGATGCGACGGTCAGTGCTGCAACGGGGAGTCGCTGCCGCTCAGGTCCGCTTCGGTCTCACCCTCGCGAGGCAGATCGTTGGTCCAGGTCGAGCCGTTCCCGTCGGTCGAGACTCCGGACTTTCCGAGCAGGGTCTTGAAGGAGACCAGCTTGACGCTGTAGCCGTTCCGACCTTGTGGACGCAGGTTGCCGTCTCCGACCAGATTCCACGAAGTCTTCACTTTCTCGCGCTCTTTGAGCATCAGATCAGGAGGGAGATTGAGCATCTGGGGAGCTCCATCGAGTCCCAGGGTCGAGAAAGGATCGACGATGCGCGCAATATTGAATCCTTCGCCGTCTTCACCGGCCCCTTTTCGGAGCTTCTCGATGTAGTCTTCGAACGCCCGCTTGAGCGGGTCGGCGAGCTGCTGGAGCGCGGCCGAGCCTGTGCTGTTTCCCGTGATCTCGGCGATCATCGCGGCGATGTCGTTCTTGATGTCACCGCCTTGCCCTTGCTTGTCGGGCGAAACGAGTGGGGCCCAGAAGGAGTATACGGGGATCTTATCCTGGTCAGTCCCGTTCGACGGGTCAGGGTCGAATTCATAGAAATGCCGGACGAACGGGTCCTGCATGTCCGAATCGATATCCAGGTCATTGGGGATGTTGTACTTGCCGCTCTCCCAGGGGTTCGGCGCCATGGCCGCCTGATAGGCACGGCGAAGATCGTTGTAGCTCAAAGTATTCGGCATGCTCTGATTGGCCCCCACTTGGGGCTTGAACATCTCGAACATCGTTTGGATGACGCGGTTCTGATACCAGCCCTGCTCGGAAGTGTCCTTTTCCTGCACGGGCAAATTGAGGATGCGGCCTTTGCAGGTCAAGCCGCTGCCGACTCCGCAATCTTTCCCCGAAATC
>CAYNDM010000193.1:0-4596 GCA_964395265.1 uncultured Bacteriovoracaceae bacterium | reverse complement strand
CTCCCCAAGGAGAGAACATGATCTTCGCGTTCGCCTCGAGACGGACTGCGTAGTAGGTGAGGACGCTGGGGTCTTTGACCACGCCGACGGGGACTTTGGCGTCGGTCGGAATCGGGACTACCATCGGATCGCAGTTCTTCGCGTTTGAGTTGGAGCTGGTGTTGGAGCTTGCCCCCGGCTTGAGTTGTAGATCCACTCCATAGGAGTCGAAGCCCTCGACGTAGATCGGATGGAGTTGAAGCAGATTGGCTCCTTCGGGGCCGGGGGGAAGCAGTTCGTGCAGGACGATCTCGGCGTGAGCTGGATCGAAGCTGTGCTCTCCCAGCGTCTGAAAAGCCGAAGTGAAAGCCTGGATCGATCGCTCGCGCGCGGCGACGTCTCCCTGGCTCCTGAGCACTTGGAGTTTTTCGACGGTGATGCCGTCCGGGATCGCCGGGAAGTTCACGTAGTAGCTCAGGGTCTCGATCCGTTTCTTGGTGAGCATCTGACGAGGCACCAGGCCCAGTCCCGCGGCGATGCTTTTCACGGTGTTGAGGCGGGCTTGCGCATCCGGGGTGCCGCCCAGGATCTGGTCCACTCTTTTCAGGGAAGGGTCGGTGTTCCACAGCCAGAAGTACGTCACGAGCAAATTGGTCATCCCGATGTGCTTGCAGTTGTCTTGGCGCAGGTTTTCGAGTGCCTTGATCTGCTCGCCCAAGGCGGCCGAAATGGCGTCGAGCGCGTTGACCGGGGGGGCCGCGATCGGAGGAAGAGTGTCCACCTGACAATAGTTGTCGGCAGGGTTGAAGATGATACAGGTGGCAGGAACGAGGAAGTCGTTCGCGGCATTCGGGCCCGGATGCCATTTCCTCAATCCGGTGGTGCTTGCTCGCAGGCTTTGCTGGGCCAGTCCCCCCATCACATAGGTCCGAAAAAGATAACGCTTGAGCTGCCGCCTCAACTCGTAATTGAGATATGAAATCTGGGTGAGCTGTCGCGCTTGGACCGCCGCGCCTGAATAGGCCGCGAGATCTGCCGCGTTCTGGAGATTGATCTTCGCGTTGACCAGCATACCGGTATTCACCACGAACGCGAAAAAGAGCAGAAAGGTCAGCATCATCATGCCGACCATGATCGAAACCTGTCCGCGCTCTGAGGGGCGTTTTGGTCTGCGCTTAAAACCCATGGAGATGGTTATTATTGTTGCAGAGCGTGACTACGCTGTCTATCTGTCCAAAGTCTCGACATTCCCAAGGCTTGAGAATGGGGTTGGTGCCGCTTTGCGTCTATAGAATCCCGGGGTTTGGTTCGATGGAATTTTGACGTGCCACGGCACGCACTCTGCATTCAGGGGCAAAGACAGCGGGACGAAGAAAGCCCGCTAGGCCGTGAGCGAACGGCGCGAGTAGAAGCGAAGTGTTGAACGTCGGTTGAAGCGAAAGAAAGTAGGACGTCGTGGAATTGAAATGGTTGAAAAATCTGCCTGTCGGTCTGATCGGCCTGCTGCACATGAGTTCGGCCCAGGCGGCAGATCTCGACTGTGCCGCATGCGGGTTGGTGTCAGGCTTGAATTTTTCAAGTCTGGCATCAGTCTCCGGCCCGATCCAAGACGCCATGGAGTCTGTCTCCCGTCTGAACGCAGGGCCCAACGTGGCTCCCTTGATCTATCCTCATGTGGGGGCGTACCCAAGATCACCTGTTGCTGTCCCGAACTATTGGGGAAATATGGCAGGTCCTTTGGATTTGAAGCGCCTCCTCAATAGCAGGAACTATTGGGATGGAATCTCCGGGGATTTACCCAACGGATTTCAGATGCGCCTAACGGGCGGACCCGGAACATGGGAGTGGCAGACCTCCTATGGGTTTGATCCGGGGTTTTACGTCGATACTCGAGGTTTATTGCCGGAGTTCGAGATCTCTCCGGCAAAAAAGCGACCTCTTCCTCGTGGACTGCATGAGATTTAGGTCGGTCTGAAAAGTTTTAAAAGTTTTGTCGGAGGCTCTCTCTCTCTCTCTCCAACCTCCGGCAAATCCAGGGCGCCGAAATACTCCTAAGGCGCCTTCTAGTCCTCCTCTCGACTCTCTCACCATCCCCCTCTTCCGAAAGGAAGAGGGGGATCTCTCCCAAAACTCAGCCAGGTCGATCTCCGCGCGAGCATGAGAGTTGAACTGACGTGCGGCGAAATCTTTCCACATTCCACGGCAGGGTCATCACAGAATTCCACGGTTGAGCTGCCAATGCAGGGCTGACTCCGAGCTTGGGCGACTCTTTGACTCTGGCAACGATGAAGTGGGTTGGGCGCCGTGAGCGAATGTGTCAACCGATTTCGTTCGTCTTGGATGGGAATTCGCGCGATTCCCCTTCAATTTGCGATGCGCTTCGCTGCCCCACTGCAGCTAGGATTGATTACAGTCACTCCCGCGGCGTTGGCACTTGTCCTGCACTTAGGATTTCGTGTCCGCAAGAAGCGGCTCATACTACTCCTCTCTCTCAAGCCCCCCGGGACCTCTCGGGGGGTTTTTTTATGGATCTCGACTCGTACCGCCCGCCCCTCGCTCGAGGGCGTGCCTGGGGCCGTGGGGGATGGGCATCCGCGATTCACATTGATTCCCGGCTCCCCAGTGACTATAACCGTCCAGATACAGAATATGGCGATTTTCCGCGAGCTTCCGGTACTTCCGGACACCCAACATCCCCACTCCGAGAGTTGCAGCCAGCATGGGCAGCCTGGCCGCTCGGGTGAGTCTCGACCGCTTTCGCCCTCCAAGGCCGCTCAAATCGCAGCCAGCCGCAAGCCCCCGTGGTTGAAGATCCGTCCTCCCGCGGGCGAAGCCTATCAGCAGATCAAAGGACTTCTTCGAGAACGCAATCTTCATACGGTTTGCGAGGAGGCGCACTGCCCGAACGTGGCTGAATGCTGGTCGACGGGAACGGCGACGTTCATGATCGGTGGGGACACCTGCACTCGAGCCTGTCGCTTTTGTGCCATCAAGACGGCACGCCGTCCGCCCCCGCTGGATCCCGAGGAGCCCTATAAGATCGCCGAAAGCGTCGCGGCGCTAGGTCTTCATTACGTGGTGCTCACCTCCGTGGACCGCGATGACCTGAAGGACGGCGGGGCCGGACATTTCGCCGCCACCATCCGCGAGATCAAGCGCCTGGATCCGAGAATCATCGTCGAGGCGCTGGTTCCTGATTTTCGCGGGGACCGGGAGGCGATCCAGACCATCGTGGATTCCAGGCTCGATGTTTACGCGCATAATATCGAAACGGTGGCGCGCCTTCAGTACCGGGTCCGTGACCCGCGCGCGGGGTATGTGCAGTCGCTGCTCACGTTGCGAATCGCAAAGGAGATTTCGAAAACGATCGGGCACGAGCTTTTTACCAAGAGCGCCATCATGCTTGGACTGGGTGAGGAGGAGCGCGAGTTGATCGAGGCTTTCGATGACTTGCGCTCGTATGACGTCGATGTGCTGACGCTTGGGCAGTACCTCAGGCCTTCACTGCAGCACCTGCCGGTGGAGCGCTACGTGACCCCGGAGGAGTTCGAGAGCTTGGGCAAGAGAGCAGAGTCCAAAGGTTTTCTGTACGTGGCTTCGGGTCCAATGGTCCGCTCGAGCTTTCGTGCAGGGGAGTTTTTCATTCGAGGCGTGATCGAGAAGCGCCGGGCCGCCGCGTCCGCGGTGGAACGCGCCGAACCGATCACAATCCATTCAATCCACTCTTAGGAAGAAGAGGCTAGAAATGAAGCTGAAATTGCCGGAACTGGGTGAAGGTGTGCACGAGGGCGAGTTGGTCAAGTGGCGCGTGAAGGAAGGCGACACGGTCAAAGACGACCAGCCTCTTTGCGAGATCATGACTGACAAAGCGACGGTGGAGCTTCCTTCTCCGTTTCATGGCAAGGTGACCCAGCTTTTGGCCAAAGAAGGCCAGGTGGTCAGCGTGGGGCAAGAGATCCTGGCGTACGAGGGCGCAGGCGCGACAGCAGGGGCGACCGCAGCCGAAGCGCCCAAGCATGTGACTCCACAAGGCCAGGCGACCGCGCCGATGGCGGCGGCCCAAGCCTCTGCGCCTTCGCGCTCTCAGAGCTCCCCGGGAGGCTCGGCGGCCGTACAGTCGGCGAGTGCCATGACGGTGAATCCCAACGTGATGGCTGCCCCATCCACCCGCCGGCTGGCGCGCGAGATGGGCGTGGATCTGGGACAGATCCAGGGCAGCGGTCCTCATGGCCGTATCATGCGCGAAGACGTCGAGCGTTTCAGCGGCGGTACGGGCGCCACGGCGGCGGGGGCGCCCACCCTGGCCTATGCCCGGCAGCCGGTGCATGCAGGTGGCGAGGAGCGCGTGCCTTTCCGTGGGCTTCGCAAGAAGATCTCCGAGAAGATGCGTCTTTCGAAAGACAAGGCGGCGCACTTCACTTACGTCGAGGAAGCGGATGCCACCGCGCTGGTCGAACTCCGCAACCAGGCGAAGGAGCTGGGTAAGCAGCAGGGCGTGAAGGTGACCTATCTGCCTTTCGTGATGAAGGCCATGGTGGCCGCCCTTCGCAAGTATCCGATCCTCAATGCCACCTTGGACGAAGAGAAGGGCGAGCTGGTCTATCGTCACTATTACAA
>CAYNDM010000192.1:5159-6376 GCA_964395265.1 uncultured Bacteriovoracaceae bacterium | reverse complement strand
ACCCACGCACCGCAAGCCCTCGGTCTTTTCCTTTTTCCTTTTCGCCTGGGGCGAGCGCCTGTCCCGATAATCGCAACACTTCGCTCGCCCAAGAGGTCCCCTCATCAGGCAACTTGATCGAAACGAAGCACTAGGATCCACGCCTGTTCTGGGAACTGGAGAAAGCCTTAATCGGTGACTCGTCTCACGCCGAGCTCTTTGATCTTGAGCTGCAAGCCCTTTCGCGAGAGCCCTAATTTCTCCGCTGTCCGGGTCACGTTTCCGCCCATTTCCTCGAGCGCCTTCTCGATCAGCTCGCGCTCCACGTTCTGAGTTCGCCTGCGCACGATCTCCTTGAACGTCGCGCCTTCGTCGGCGTCTTCGCCGGTTCGAGGCAGGTCCGCGAGCGCGGCCGCGATCTCCTCCGGAAGATCGCTCGTCTTCAGTTCGCCTCCATCGGACATCAGCAGCATGCGTTCGATGACGTTTTCGAGCTGGCGGATATTGCCCGGCCACGAATACTCCCGAAGCGCCTTCAGACAGGCCGGGTCGATGCCAGTGACAGGACTCCCGAGCTTCTGCGAGAACTGCTCGAGAAAGTAGCGCACCAAGAGCTCGATGTCGTCTTTGCGCTCACGCAGCGGAGGCAGATGGATCGGGACCACGTTCAGGCGGTAGAAAAGATCCTCGCGAAATCGCCCCGCCTTGACCTCGGCTTCCAGATCCTTGTTCGTCGCGGTGATGATCCTCACATCCACCCGCGTCGTCGTGATGCCGCCGACGCGCTCGAACTCCTGCTCCTGAAGCACCCGCAGGAGCTTGACCTGCATCTCGAGCGGCATCTCGGCCACTTCGTCCAAGAAGAGCGTGCCTTCGTGCGCCAGCTCGAAACGCCCGGGTTTCGAGGTGACCGCGCCCGTGAACGCCCCTTTCTCGTACCCGAAGAGCTCGCTTTCGATCAGAGCCGCCGGGATCGCGGCGCAGTTGATCTTGATGAAGGGCTTCTTCGCGCGAGGCGAATGCCTGTGGATCTCGTAGGCGACGAGCTCCTTGCCGGTGCCGCTCTCGCCCCAGACCAGAACGGTGGAGGATGAGGGCGCGATCTTGGAGATGATCTTGAAGATCTCTCCCATCGCCGGACTCGCGCCGACGATCGATGAAATCGCCTGACCCGCCTCGGACGAGGGCTTTTCTAACCAGGAAGCGAGCTCCGCAACCGGCTCCTTCTCCCGCTGAAA
>CAYNDM010000192.1:4573-5149 GCA_964395265.1 uncultured Bacteriovoracaceae bacterium | reverse complement strand
TCCTTCTTGACCACGTTGAGCAGCTCCGTCTGGTCGAAAGGCTTGGTGACGAAATCGAAGGCGCCGCGTTTCAGGGCGGAGACGGCGGCTTCGACCGTTCCGTAAGCGGTCATGATCACCACCGGGAGCCCGGCATGGTACTTCTTGCAATGCTCGAGCAGCTCCATTCCGCCGATGCCTGGCATGTAGAGATCCGTCACGATCACGTCAAAATCCTCTTCATCGATCGCTGCCTTGGCTTTCTCGCTGTCGTTGAACGATAGGACGTCGAATCCGGCGCGCTCCAGCATCGCCTGAACCACGAAGGTGATGTTCTTCTCGTCATCGACAATCAAAACTCTTCCATGCATAGCCATCGCAATCGCCTCGATTCTTTATGCCGTCTGCTCCGGAGCGTGCGGCAATACCACGGTAAATCGGGTGAATCGCCCTTCTTCGCTGGTCACTTCGATCCTTCCCCGATGAGCTTCCACTATCTTCTGGCAAATGGAAAGCCCGAGCCCCGTCCCGCTGGGCGAGGTCGTGAAAAAGGGGATGAAAAGCTTGTCCATTTACTCGCGTCTGATCCCGATCCCA
>CAYNDM010000192.1:3973-4563 GCA_964395265.1 uncultured Bacteriovoracaceae bacterium | reverse complement strand
CCATTGTCATCGACCACCAGGAACACCTGCTTATCCTCTCCATTGCCCCCCATCTCGACGCTGACCCGCACCTGAGCGTCAGGCCGGCCCTCGAGCGCCTTGAAGCTGTTCTGGATCAGGTTCATCAAGACCTGCTGGAGCTGCTCAGCAGAGCCCATCACGCGGGTGTCCGTGGCCGAGGAAAAAAACTCCAGGCGGAGCCCTTCCCTGGCGGTGGGCCGCAGAAACTCAACCGTCTTCTCGGCGAGGCCCCTCAGGTCCACCGGATTGAAATCCGCGGCGTGCGGCTTGGAGTAATCGAGAAACTGCGTGACCACGCGGTTCAGCCGATCGACCTCTTCGATGATCACGCGGAGGAATTTGCTTTCAGGCCGATCCGCGGACGGATCCAGGAACTGCGCGGCCCCTTTGATCGCCCCCAACGGGTTGCGGATCTCGTGGGCAAGGCCCGCCGCCATCTCGCCGATCGTCGCGAGTCGTTCCTTCTCCCGTCTTCGAACATAGACCTCCATGTTTCGTAGAGTTTGGGCGGCCTGCTCGAAATACGGGTAAATGATCGGGAGGAGACCCCAGTTGTTCCCACAAGGATC
>CAYNDM010000192.1:0-3963 GCA_964395265.1 uncultured Bacteriovoracaceae bacterium | reverse complement strand
GGATCAGGTGGCGCGGGCGCATGCATCGCCACGAACCCCAGAATCTGCCCCGATTCGATCAGCGGAATGATGAGGTTGCAGCCTAGGGCACGCAAGCCTTGCACCAAAGCCGCGAGAGATTCGCGTTGAGTCCGGCTCGCCGAGCGGTCGATCTCGTTCTCGATGATCTGATCCAGAACGATCGGCAGCTCACCCTTCTTGTGCAACCCTTCGCAGTAATGCAGGAGACTGTGATTGGCCAGGACCTCGCGGATCACCACCTCCCCTTCTTTCAGGCTCTCAGGCTGATCCCCTCCCAGGGTCCTGACTCGGCGGTACTTCGTCCCGTCCGTCCTCATCACGAAAAGGCCCGCCCAGAGAGGTTGGATCGTCTGCTCGACGGTTTGGAGTATCGCCGTGAAAAGGGCCCCGGTATCCACGATCCCGGTGAGCTTCCGCTGGGCCTCGCGAAGCGTCTGCTCGAGCCTGCGATGCTCTTGGGTGAGCAAGCGCTGAGTGAAGAAGCGCACCAGAGACCGAAGCGGGTCGAGAAGCATCAGGATCAGGAAGGAGACGATGAAGGAGTTGAGGAAGATCAGCGACGGGCTGTACTCCAGCCAGAGGATGAGAACCGAATAGACGCCCGTCAGGGTCAGCGCGATCGCGGTCAGGACCAGGAATCGCGACAGCAGCGCCGAAAAGTTCAGCAACCTTTGTTGCGAGATCGCCTGGCTGATGAAGAAAAGATAGACTGTCAGCGCCACGTTCCCGAACGCCGGAATCTCCTTTCCCACGAAGGGCACGTGATCCATCACCGAAGTGCTCAGGATCAGAAGGGCTCCGAGGTAGATCGAGTTGCGCTTGGCGAAACCCACGGTCGGGGTCTTGGGCGTCAATTTGTGGCCAAGCCTGAGTTTCCGATCGATCAGCATCAGCCGCACGATCTGGATCACGATCGGCACCGGAGCGAAATAGATCAGCTGCAAGACGAAAGACAGGCTTTCAAGATTCAGAAGGAGCGCGATCGAAAGCAGGATCGCCGCGAACCAGCTGATCGCGAGCAGCCTTCTGCTGAACCCGTCCTGCATCCGAACCATGACCCGGATGAACGCCAAAGCGACCGGCGCAAGCCAGACATTGAAGAAAAGATGGAGCTGGTAGAACCACTCCAACTCAAGAGCCGTGGCCAGAAAGAACGAAAACGCCCACCCCGAGACCAGCACCGAAAGCGCCGCGAACCAGAGATAGAGCTTGTTCCTGACGTTACGCCCCAGCGTCGCGATCCCAAGCCCGATGCTTGTGATCGCAACCAGCAAAGCCGACTGCCCCAAAATATCCATTCGTCTCCGCTTTTTACCACGCCGTCCCGTCCGTGACGACCCGGTTCTTCCCCTTCCCCGACAAGCATCACGGAAACGCCAGCATTGATTATTCCGCTAAGTATTCTTGAGCGGCAGCCGATAAGCCGAGAGTATGGCAGACCCGCGCCAATCGCGAAAATACAAGGTCAACCCGATGGAAGTGGCGATTCTTTCCGTCGTTTCCTTGCTCTTCGTGAACTCTGTCTACAATCTCTTCTACGACTGGCAGGGATTGCACCCGACCCCGCACGCGGCCAAGGGAAGCGGCTACCTGAACGAGAACCGTGTCCCGGCCGGCATCCAACAGACCTATCTGACTTTGGATGTTCCTTGCGGGCCTCCCTATAAAGAGGTCACCGGAGCACTGAAGGTCAGGCTGAGTGGGACTCCCTGCGGATTGGACCCCGGGGAAGAGGCATCCAAGCTTCTCAAGACCACGATCTCCAACACGGTCAACGATTTCGCGGCCAGCGTGTCCACCGATCCCAGCACCGGCAGGTACTCGACTGACCATATTCCACTGGAGCCTGGGCTGAACTCGATCTCGATCGAGTTCAGCTACCAGGACGGCAGGGTCGTCACTCAAGAGCTGACGCTCGAGCGCATGACCTCAATGTGAAGAATCTCTACTCAGCTTCTCTGCTTGCCGGGCAAGCTCCTTGGCCGATTTTCCCATGAAAGCCAGACAAGGGCATTGCTCGCCCCGCCCCAGCATTTCCGTCTCTTGCCACAGCTTCGGGTCTGCGGCCTTTTTCAGGCGCGAATGAAAACGAGATGAAAACTTCCTCATCTCCCCTGGGCAAATCGATCTTGCGGTAAGGCGATCAAGGATCCGGACGCTCAGCCGCTTTCGGTGCCCGGCCGTCCACTCCCTGATCGCATGCGATCTCGCGAACCCGAGCCAGCTTGCTTTCGATCTCTTCCAGCTTCACGGCCATTCGCATGACATTTCCCTGCTGGGCGTACCCGTGAAATCCAACCAAGTCCTTCGCGGCCTTTGACAGATACGACCCAGCCTGGCTCAGGCTGGGATGATGCTCGAGAACATCGAGCTGCTTCTGAGCTTCGCGAAGCTGCTCCTCCGACCAGCGCTGCCAAGAGATCCGATCTTGCTGAACCATTTCCAGCATTTTTCTTTGCTCGGACTTCTTTTGCTTGGAGCGCTCGGAGGCGACGTTGCGATTCGAATCCAGCTCGATCCAAGGCGCCAACGCGAGTCCCGCGGTCTGAATCCGACCTTGGAACGCGGGAAGCGCGTCACTGCACATATAGAGAAGCGCGCTACGCCCGCTTGCCATTCCAAGCAGTCCCAGCACGCACGCGGAAATCGCCAGATGCAGAATCCAGTTTCGAGGATAGCCAGACAACTTTCGCGACATCTGGAGTACCCATCGGCAAGGATCCAGTCGGAAATTACGGCCAATTTTATTCGATCAAAATAATACACTTTAAGTCTGACTATAATAGTAAGGTATAAGTCACCGGAATGTCACAACTTTTTTCTCAAGTCCTAAACACCCCCTCCGATAGGTCAGGTGTAAGCAGGCAGGGATTGCCTGGTTACGGAGATGGAGAAGAGATCCACGGATCGATTCGCTCTCGCCACTGAAGGGTTCGGACAAGGAACTTCGAGCTCACGGAGTGGAATCTAAAACCAAGGAGGAGGTGAAACGAATAGCCCTGAGGAGGAACTATGAGTCTGCGTATCGCTACGAATACCCAAGCCATCGCCGCGCAACGGCACCTTGGCATTAACTACCACCACCAGAACAACGCTCTTGAGCATTTGTCTTCCGGCTCACGCATCAATCGCGCCGGCGACGACGCCGCCGGTCTCGCGATCAGCGAAAAATTGAAAGCCAACATCCGCAGTATGAAGCAGGCCACCCGCAACGCGAACGACGGTATCGCGCTGGTCCAGGTGGCTGAAGGCTCGATGAACGAGATCTCGAACATCTTGATCCGCCTTCGCGAGCTGTCGATCCAGGCGTCCTCGGACACCATCGGCGACGTCGAGCGCGGCTTCGTAAACAAAGAAGTTCAGCACCTCAAAGAGGAAATCAACCGCATCGCGGCCAGCACGGAGTTCAATGGCACCCGTCTTCTCGACGGCTCCTCGCCTTCCCTGGACATCCAGGTCGGTATCCACAACGATGCGTTCAATGACCGTTTCGTATTCGATGCGAAGAACCTGGTGACCACCCTGGATTCGCTTGGCATCGACAGCGTCGACGTTTCCAAGAAAGAGGTGGCTCAAGGGAACATGGCGAAGATCGACGACGCCATCACCAGGCTCAACGGCAATCGCGCAAGCCTGGGCGCCCTGCAAAACCGCCTCGGCTCGACGATCAACAACCTGCAGATCTACACCGAGAACCTCGCCGGCGCCAACAGCCGTATCCGCGACACGGATATGGCCGAGGAAACCAGCGAACTGACTAAATACAACATCCTGACCAACGCCAATATGTCGGTCCTGGGGCAAGCGAACACCAACCCGCAGATGGCCCTCAAGCTCCTGGGCTAACCGTCGGTCCGCTCCTGATTCGAAGCGAAAATACCAAGTCCGATGAAGATTGATCTCCGTCGCCCTCATCGGCGGCGGAGATCAAACGGGTGACTC
>CAYNDM010000191.1:0-6519 GCA_964395265.1 uncultured Bacteriovoracaceae bacterium | reverse complement strand
ATGGGGCTCGTTCGCGCTTCGGGGGGTCGGCGGGGCACCCGGACGAAGGAGTACGGCTCACACGGACCTCAGGATAGCGTCTGAATTCCTCTTGCAGGTAATCCACCAGGTATTGCCGCGAGATCGTCGATGACATGCATCCGTTTTATCCGGTTGCATCCAATTTGACGAGAGGATCCGGGATCACGCGAGAATCGCCAGCGGCGCCCAACTCGCGAGACTTCGCTGAAACAGTCGCTTCGCTCGCGACCAGCAGTACTGGGTCTTCGGGCTTCCCGAAAGGCTGAAAGCTCCCGAAGCCGCCGGAGGTTCCGGCGCCCGTCGCCGTAGTCACGAAAACCTGCGGATCGTCCCCAGGTTTTTCCTGTTCGTTGTTCTCGGCAGCCACGTCGGCCAAATTTTCGCCCAGCGTTATCCCACCATCTCGGGCCGTTTTTTCTCGCGAAATCTCAATCATTGCGTAACCATTCGTCGGGGACTTCGATCCCTCTTGGCTGGGTTGCAATGACCGTTCCCTGATGGGAATTGCCTGAAGGCATTCATTCTTATAGGCAAACCGCTATGAAAGCCCTTTTGATCCTGCTTGGCCTGCCCCTGGCTCACTTCGCGACGCCTGCCCATGCCGATCGGCTCGTGGATGATCCCCGCTTCAGCTACGAAGTCCTCTTCACGAACCCCATCTGCCGCGAATACCGTTACGATCGCGCGATCGAGAGCGTGAGCGGAAAGCCACTCGAGGCGAAACCCAAGAACGTGTTCTGCAGGCGGGGAGACGCCCAGGCATCCGCCGAACGCCCGGACAGCCCCCAGACACGCCTGATTCAATGGATCCGCGATCCAGAGATCCAAGAGATCTTCATGGCATCGCTATCGCTCAGCAATAGCGCGATCAAAAGGGAACTCTGCCAGGCGGTCGTGGAGCGTGGGGTGAAGCTCGCGTTCGTGCTCGATCAAACCTCCGATCTGAGCGAGGCCCAGGAGCTCCTGAGCTGTCGATCACGCCTCGACGGCTCATCCCCCAGGATGATCACGCGCGGCCACCAGCGCGGGATCGGCTATGCGCACGTCAAGCTCTTCATCTTCAGTTCCGCCTCTTCTGAAGCGACGAAGATCGTATTCGGCAGCGGCAACGTGACATCAGGCGTGGTCCTCCATCATGAGAATTGGAACTTCATCCGCGCTTCCACCGGCTCGCACTTCGTCCAATCGCACCTCTGCCTGAGGGAAGCATTGACCGATCATGCCCAGAACAAAGCCGCCTTCAATGCGTTCATGAGCGCGTGCAGGGCTTCGATTCAAGCTCCCCAGGAGAGCGATATCCAAGCTTACTTTGTCCCTCTGGACGGGCGAAGCGCAACCGATACGCTGTCTCGGCTCGTACAACAGGCCCGAACCGTTCTACTGGCCGCGCATCGATTCTCGTTTTCCCGCCTGCGCTCGGACCTGGCGAACAAACTGACATCAGATCCAAGCGCCATGGTCCGCGTCGTCGCCGATGACGACCTCTATTGGGCCGGAACGACGGGAGAAGCCATAGGACCGAACCAGCCCTCGGAGTACCGAGCGCTTAGGCAGCTGATGAACCTGGGCGCGCAGGCCAGGTACCTCGAGACCAATCATGCCGAGCATCTCCTTCATCACAATAAGTTCGCGGTCTTCGATGAGAGGACTGTCTTCACTGGAGCCGGCAACTTCACGGGAACGGCCTTTAGCGAAAATCTCGAGAATTTCTACGTGACCACGATTCCCGCGGTGGTCCGCGCTTATCACGTCCAGTACGAGCATCTGTGGAACACGCTCGCTACCCGGCCCGGCGATATGCCGCGCGAAAACGTGCTTCCTCGCTAGGGAAACCGGCCTGGATCGGCTACGGGCCGCGCCCCCCTGAATCTTTCTGACCTTTGGACCAAGCTCGCAGAGATCGCCCAAAACAGCTGTCTAGAGGTTAGTCAGTCTTTTGATCCAAAGGCCCGCGATTCCAAGTGTTTCCGTTGGTCCAGGACTTGCCTAATCCTATTACAGCATGGTGTGGGAGCCGAGCAAAAGCGATAGCGCGAAGCAAGTAAAGACCGAAGAGTGGCGCAAGCGAATGCGGAAGTGGGCCGGCTCCCTCGTTTTGCTTTCGACGCTCACGGGAATCGTTTCCACTCCCGCGTACGCCGTCCCTCGCAAATCCATTCATTCGCAATCGCGAAGTCCGAAGAACCGCGAACTGAACCTGAAGCTGCTGAACGCGACCTCGAAAGGCGATCTCGCGCAAATGCGTCGCCTTCTGCAACTGGGGGCCGATCCTGACTTCAAGAAGACCAACTCTTTCGAATATCCATTGCTCCTGATCGCGGCGATCCACGGCGGCCCCGAAGCAGTGAACCTTCTCCTGGTCAACGGCGCCGATCCGAATGCCAGGGATAACCGCGGCACTCCGATCCTCCTGAGCCTGGTCTCCCTTCTCGGGGATGGTTCACGCTCCACGAAAGGGCTCATGAAATCGATCGAGCTGCTGCTTTCCGTGGGAAGAGCGAACCCCAATCTGACGGACGTGGCCGAGATCGGGGACGATCGAGGGGCGTTGCATATGGCGGCGGCCCTGGGCTCGCTGCCACTGGTCCGCGTACTGCTTCGTCATGGCGCCAATGTGAACCAGCCGAACCGCTTCTCTGAAACGCCGATCTTCTACGCAGCCGAGCGTGGCCATGCCCAGGTGGTTCAGGCGCTGATTCGCGCAGGCGCTAAAATCGAGGTGCAATCCAGGTTCACGCGAGTCACTCCGCTTCTTGCCGCATCCGCCGCGGGGCAAGCGGGCGTCGTGAGAATTCTTCTTCGCAAGCGAGCCAATCCCCGCGCCCAAGACGCTTTCGGAAAGTCCGCCGTGGATCTCGCCCAAGCTGCCCTGAGGAGGGCGCCGGTCCGGACTCGACGGAACCGCTATCACGAGACGATTCGCGTTCTGAGACGGGCAGGGATCTCGCCAGGCAATAGCCGTGGCAAGATCTGACGCCGGCATCCAGGACATGGTATATCCCTACTCAGAATGAGCGACCCCATCACCGAGACCCTATCGTATTACGAAAAAAACGCCGAGACGTACGCTCGGCGAAGCCTGCAGAAGCTTGACCTGGCCCCCTTGGAGAGGTTCTGCGACGCTCTTTCGCCAAGCTCCTTGATCCTGGACGCGGGCTGCGGCGCGGGACGCGACCTGGCGTACTTTCTCTCCCGAGGCCATCAAGCCGAAGGCTTTGACGGCTCAGAACGCCTCGTGGAGATCGCTCGAAAGAACAGTGGAGCTTCGGTCTGGCGAGCGGATTACCGGCTCCTGAGCCTGCAACGATCGAAATACGACGGGATCTGGGCTCACCGCAGTTTGATTCACCTGCCCGCAGCCGGATGCCAGCGTGCCCTCGCTTCCTTTTTTGTGGCGCTTCGGCCGGCCGGTTCGCTCTTTGTCTCGATCGAGACTGGAGCGGGCGAGAGGGCTGACCGGACGGATGATCCTTCCGGACCCGCCCGCTGGATCTACGCTTACGATCCCGACGACTTTCTTTCCCTCGTCCGCCAAAGCGGGTTTCAGCCCTTGGCGACCGGCCAGGACCCGGAGCACCCATCCCGCCTCGGGATCTTTGCCCGCCGTCTGTAAGAAACGGGACAGCCGGACGCCAGAGCCGCTTCGCATATGGGTTGCATCCTTGCTGAAAGCCATGGCGAGGAAATTCAAGAGGCTTGAAGACCAGGTCTTGGTCATTACCGGCGCAAGCAGCGGCCTCGGACTGGCGCTGGCGCGACATGCCGCATGGCGCGGGGCTCGCGTAGTTCTCGCCTCGCGCAACGAAGCGGCGCTCAAGGCGATCACCGAGGAGATCCGCGCGCAGGGAGGGAATGCGCTCTACGCCGTGGCTGATGTCAGCCGGGCCAGCGACGTCAGCCGCATCGCCGATACCGCGATCGGCGGATACGGAAGAATCGATACCTGGATCAACAATGCCGGCGTCACCCTTTTCGGCGAGACTCTCCTGGCCGACACTGAAGACGAAAGAAGGGTTTTCGAGGTGAATTGCTGGGGCAGTGTTCTCGGCTGCCGCGAGGCGGTCCGGAGGATGGGCCAGGCCGGAGGCGTGATCATCAATATCGGAAGCTTCGCCTCTGAGAGATCCCTCCCCCTTCAGGCCGCTTACTCGGCATCGAAGCACGCGCTCAAAGGATATACGGATACGTTGCGGCTGGAACTTCAAAGGGCGGGACTTCCGACCTCAATCTGCCTGCTCAAGCCGGGCGCGATCGATACCCCGTTCTTCGATCATTCCGGAAATCTGATGGACTGCAAGGCCAAGCCGGCTGGGGCGCCTTTCTCTCCAAGAGTGATCGCACGAGCGACGCTCGCCTGCGCTGAGCGTCCTCGTCGCGAACTGACCGTGGGCGGTAGCGTGCGAGTCCTGGAGATCGTCTCCCACTGCTTCCCCTCTTTGACCGACTGGGGCATGAGGAGATTCATGTTCGAGGCTCAAAAGCGCCCCGAGGCCCGAATCCGCCGAAGGACCGGGAATCTCTATCAACCCCTGAGACGGGAGGGACGCGAGCAAGGCGAGTACCTGGGGCATGTCAAGCACTCGAGCCTTTATGCTGCCATCGTTCTCCATCCCGTTCGGGCAACTCTGCTGTCGGCGATCCTCGGAGGCGTGTTCATCGCTCGCCTGATCGGCGGCTCCGAAAAGCTCAGCGCATGGCCAGCGGCGCTTCGGGGGCGAACACCGGGATCATTGCCAGCCTGACCCCTCCTTGCGGGGGCGCGCTAGGAATCGGAGCGGTTTTCAGCGGTGTCGAATCGTGGATCTCGGACTCTCGTGCCGACGCCACCGCCTTCTGGTTTCGGCTTCCGTCACGTTGACTCGTGAGCGCGCTGTAGAATCCGTAGCCTATGGCCTGGTCGGTAAAAGCGAGGGCGTAGCCAAGGAACCTCATCGGCCTTCCTTTCATCGCACGGATTCCCAGATTCAGGTCCTCCACCTTCGACAAAGCATCGAACTCCCGGATCACAGGCAAGTCGATGCGATTGACCTGGATATTGCCAGCCGTCATCTCCCAGGTCGTGTCGAGCGCCACTCTACCCAAGTCCGCTTCGCCTTTGATGACGAAGCTGAAAAGCGCCGAATTGGCAAGAGAAACCAAGGCGCAGATGGCCAATCCGCGCTTCCCGGGAATCGATTCCCCGATTCCGGTGAAGAGCACGCTCTCCGTAGTCATGTACAGAAAGTTGTGCCTGAAGTCTTTTTCGGAAACAAGATTCTGCACCGTGATCGCGATGTTCGGATCTCGGATCTGCTCGATCCTGACCGCGGCTTCGGCGACGACTTGCACGGTTTGCGACCCAACGATGTAAAGCTTGCGATTCCAGATACGCCCTAGACCGTCGGTGACACCTCTGAAGATCTTGCTTCTTGCCCTCATTCCCTGCACCAGAGTCTTGACTCGCTGCCCGACTTTCATGGCGGCCCAGCGCGCAGGGACCGCAGTCATGCCCGATCCGGTTCGACTCAATACCGTCTTTCCGCCGCTCTTGATTCGGTTCAAGGCGGCTGCGCCTCTTCCCGTCACATGGCTCACGAAGCGATGATGAAGGATCTGGGCGAGCTCCGATTGCGTCAGCTTCCTTGCCTGCCCTTGGATCCAGCTCGTCGTCCTTGGAAAGGCTTTTCCCGCAAGCAGTCGACCCAAAACCACGTCGACGGCGTACCTCGTGGTGAAGTTCAGGAAATACGCGGGGCCGATCCGCTTGGAAATATCCGCCCAGCCTTCTGAAATCGTGAGACGCATCTGATCCAATTCGGGTGAACCAGGATTCGACCGAACCAGTCGTGCTTCGAGGATCTCGAGCGAAAGGAGCTCGATCTGATCTCGACGAAGCGCGTGCAAGTACTCAGACCGATAATTGCCGGAAAGTGTGAAGTCCTTGAGTGCCTCAACCGTGACCCTAAAGATGCTCCGGTCCTCGATTCCCTCTTGCCTCAGGATGCGGCTCGCGACGTCCCAGCCATCGGGCTGTTGGGAGTGTTTCGACCTGGCGTGAACCGCCACGCCATCCTCCCTGACGAAGAACCACGCATCGTAATACTGATCGCCGTCGAGGTCTCGCCCCCACATGACCGGTACGATCGTATCGAAGACTCCGGTCATTCGATCCTCATGGAAGTAGATCACGACTTCCTTGTCACCCGCCTCGTCCCTGCCTTCGACGAGCGTGAACTTCTCGGTCTCGCCGCCTCGAACGCGCAGCTCATAGGTCTTTGTCGATTGACGAGGGGGCGATTGCTGCGCCCCGCCTGCAGGAAGCTGGGTTCGCGTGGCGCCTTCGGGGGCCACTGCGCCCGATGGAGGATTGAGCTTAGGATGAGAGGCCTTAGGACTGCGAGGCGAGCCAGGGAGGTCCTGCGACCATCCGTCCAAGCTACCCTGCCCTAAAATGAGAAAACCAAGGAGACTAAAGAACGAGATCCGGACGAATGAGACCCGCATGGGCCACCGCCTTTC
>CAYNDM010000190.1:0-6520 GCA_964395265.1 uncultured Bacteriovoracaceae bacterium | reverse complement strand
TTGGAAGAGAGTCGAGGGACATGAGGGTGCGATTGCGAACCTGACGCTTGTGGGGGCCGGCGATCCGAGCTGGGGCATGCAGGAATTCGGCGAAAATCTGCGCACGCGCGTGGACGCGCTCTCGGACGCGCTGGTGCAGGCGGGGGTGAGGGAAATCCAGGGCGGGATCCGAGTGGTATCGGCCGATCCCCGTTGGGACGAGCTGCGGTATCCCACAGGCTGGAAGCCCGAGGACCGAGTTGCTTGCTACGGTGCTCAGGCGCAAGCCTTCAATCTCGATATCAACTGCGGGGCCTACGTGCTGAGCGCCCCGAACCGGGGGCGCTGGCAGGATGCCGCCGTGAAAATCCCTGTTGATCTCAGGATCCGTCCCGGGGCGCGCACCAACCTAAGCCTGCAAGCGAACGAGAACGGCACGCGTTTCGTGATCTCAGGGACTTGGGCGGAGGGACAAAGGGCGATCACCTACATCCTTCCAGTGAACGACACGGCGTCGCGGCTTTTGCATCATTGGACTCAAGCGTTGCGCGATCGCGGCATCGTGGTCGGTGCTCCTCGACAGGGCGGACGCCTCAGCGGGCCCGAAGAGCGCGTATTTTACTCACCCGCTGTTTCCGAGCTGGTCGTTCCATTCATGAAACTCAGCCTCAATTTCATGGGAGAGGCGTTCTTCAAAATCCTTGGTCAAGCCAAGGGGGACCCGGCGCTCGATCTGATCAACGCTGGAGAAGAGGTAATGAGGGGTTTCATTTCGGACCTTGGGGTGGAGGCGGCGCAAGCGGCGGGAGTCAAGCCCTTGCCTGGATACTTCTCGCAGTCTGCGCGGATCTTCGACGGGTCCGGTCTTTCGCATGCGAGCTACGTCACGACAACCGCCGTTATGGCGCTCCTGCTGGATATGCGGACCTCGCTCGAGTTCGCTTCTCTCTGGAGATCGCTGCCGATCGCGGGAGTGGATGGGACGCTCAAGGGGCGAATGAAGGGCACGGCCGCCGAAGGCGTGCTCAGGGCCAAAACCGGCACCTTGAGCGGCGTCTATAACCTTTCGGGCTATGTTCCGCGACGAACTTCCGCCGGCACCATCGAAGAGTTCGTCCCATTCGTGGTCTTGAGCAAGACGACTTCGTCGAACCGGGGAGCCGCCCTGGCTGCCCAGGATCGTGTCGGAGCTGCGCTTGCCGAGTACCTCAGCGGCCCCCGTCAATAGCGCAACACTGATTTTCTTGAGGACTCACATCCTCCAGGGTGAGCGGATACTCCTTTGACAACGTCTATTGAGTTTTTTTCTGCGATCGGGTTTTCTACGGGCGCGGAGATTTTCTCTCAGGGGACCCACTTCTTTTTGCGCATGTACGCGTTGCCAAGCTTCGCTTTTTATGTACACTGAAATTTGTGCGAACGATCAATCGGATACTAGGAAGTCTCGGGTTTCTGACGGTGCTGGGTTGCTTCTGCTCTGATGCGAGTGCCACCGATTTTTTCGTCTATGGCATCGCGGATACGAGCCAGCAATCGATGACCTCCGGATCGTCAACCGTGAAGACCGACGGGAATCTCTCGTTCGGAGGATGGGCAGCATTCGGAATCCCTCTTGGATCTAGTTTTCAGGTTCATACGGGGGTCTCTTATTTAATGAGATCTTTCGGGACCTCCGGAAGCGCTCTCAGTCTTTCCTCGATTCAGGCTCCCGTGACCCTCCGCTTTGTCTCGGGAGTTTTCGGCTTGGGCGCCGGGGTCTACGCGGATTACGGTCTGGGGGATGTCTCGAGAAGCGGCAACGGCACGGATCTTTCCATGACTTACGCTGACGCTGGCTTCAAGAAGTTCGGTCTTGGCGTAGGAGGCTCGGTTTCGGGTTCCTTTCCAATTTCAGGGGTGACGGGATTCTATGTCGAAGGACGTTACATCCATGACCTACTCAATCGCTCGGCCGCAAACGGCGTGACCACCAAATTCACCGATATTCAACTGCTGGTCGGGCTTCGATTCGGTCGTTCATCACGCTTTTAAGGGGTAAGTTCTCGCACGGAGCAAAAAGGGAGGAGATTCGCCATGGACTGGTCTCGTCGAGGTAGCCTGCTTTTCGTATTCGCTCTTTCCGCCGCATTTCCTGGATGCAAGATCCTATCGGGAGACGATTGCACGAACTGCCTCTCGCCGGCGGAATTTCTTAGCGCGAATGCCTGTCAGGCCAATGCCGTCGCCGAAAGCCAAACCACGACGACCCATCGCCTGGAGTTCACAGGCTCGGACGCCTATGCCGCCCAATCATTCAAGGTGAGTTCGGCCAAAGCTGTCGCCGATATCACCTTGAAGCTTTCGAGGAAGAACACGCCGGACACCCTGCTGAAGCTGGAGCTGCGTGCTGATTGCTCAGGCGTGCCCTGCGATGCTGTCCTTACAACGGCCAGCACCACCAAGCAGGCTTCCGAGCTGACTTCGGATGGCACGGGCGAGCTCGTTCGCTTTACTTTCCCAAAGGACGCACCGGCGCTCGAGGCGAATACCGCTTACTGGATGGTTGTCAAGATCGAGTTAGGCGCTCAAGCTGCCAATGGCGTCTATATTCACGCGTCGTCCGCTGACCCCTATGTCGACGGAACCAATAAGTTTGCGGCTATCAATGACACGAGCAACTGGTACGCGAACTTTTCGACCTATGATTACTACTTCGAGATCGCGCTCTGCGAATGATCGAGGTCCTGCAGGCCTCCCGGTAAGCTAGCCGCGATTCGGGGCGAGCGGCCGATTCCAGCCGCGAGAACGCCGATATCCACAATCCTCGCGATGCGGCGCCATCACCCTTGATGGCGCACCAATTCCATTGGTAATAAGCCTCGCATGACTCCTGATCTTGAAATCGAGGAAGTACGGAAGTACGCGCTCAGCCAGATCGATTTGATCGTTGCGGGCCTGGCGGCGATGAACGATCTCATTCTCGCTTATGACCGGGATCACCGCTTTATATTCGCCAATCCAACGGCGCTCGATGCTTTTGGCTTCTCTCTGAAAGAGATGGTCGGAAAGCATTGGACAGAGCTTGGCCTGCCTTCCCGTCCCATGCAAGAGATGGAACAGCATATCACTGGCATCTTCGAGCGAGGGCAACCTGTTCGGGCCCAAACTGAGTTTCGGCACAAGGACGGGAGCGTTCACTACTACGATTTTCAGATGAGTCCGATCTTCGCTAACGCAGAAGGTCGGGTTGAGGCCGTGATTTCGGTGAGTCGTGACATCACGGATCGCATTCGAGCGGAGCAGAGACTCACGGAGGCGCTCAAGAGCCGCGATCAGGCGATTCGAGTTCGTGATGAGGTGCTCGCGCTAGTCAGTCATGACTTGAGAAACCCGTTGGGCGCAATCAGCTTGAGCGCCAACTTGATTCTCAAGCGGTTTTCTCCAGCTCGAGATGCGGAGGTGTTCCGCAAGACCGTCGAGATCATCCAGCGTGCGGTCGCCCAGATGAACCGCTTGGTCCAGGACATACTGGTCATCACCAAAATCGAAGCGGGGCATCTCACCCTCGAGCGTCAGCCCGCGAGGGCCGACAGTATGATCGCCGATGCCATCAAGCTCCTTGAGCCCTTGGCGGCCGAGAAGAACATCGAGATTCACGTCAAGGACGAGTGCGCGGAGGTTTGGGTACTTGCCGACCAGGACCGGATCGGCCAAGTCTTTTCCAATCTTGTCGGCAACGCGCTCAAGTTCACTCCTGAAGGAGGCGCGATTACGTTATCCTGCAAATCAAGGGACACTGAAGTCGAGTATGCAGTCGCTGATACGGGGGTAGGAATAGGTGAGGAGCACATGGCCCATCTATTCGACCGGTTCTGGCAGGCAAGACATTCGAATCGCGCTGGCACTGGCCTTGGGCTTGCGATTGCCAAGGGCATCATCGAGGCGCATGGCGGGAGGATTTGGGCGGAAAGCCGGCCCGGGGCCGGCAGTGTCTTTCATTTTACGCTCCCGAAAGAGCGGAGAAAGGCGGGTTCTCCTCCAGAGACGGGATGAAGCGCATGAATACGGGCGCGAAAAGCGGTCGATGCATTCCGCGCCCGTAGTGTAAGTCGCGCAAGCGGTTTATGCCGCCTTTTCGGCTTTCGCTTCGAGGAGCTTGCCTTCCTTGATCGGGATCTGTTTGCCCACCGAAGCCGCGGTTTTTGGAAGCGCGATCTGAAGAACGCCGTTCTCGTAGTTCGCCTCCGCCTTGTCGGCATTCACGTTGGATGGCAGCGTGAAGGATCGAGTGAACGACCCGTAGTATCGTTCGCGGCTTCCACGGCCTTTCTTCTCTTCTTTTCTCTCTCCTGAGACAGTGAGCTGATTCTCGTGGAGCTCGATCTTCACGTCATCCTTCTTCACTCCTGGGAGGTCGAAGCTGACCAGGTAGTGCGTGTCGGTCTCTTCGACGTCGCATGCTGGCGTAAATCCGACTTCCTCCGAGAAGGGAAGAAGCTCACGCGACGGCACAAGGCTCGACACGAAAGGTTCGCTGAAGAAATCATCGAACATCCGGTCGATCCGTCGCTGCAGGCGGCTCATCTCCCGAATCGGGTTCCAAACTCCTCGCTCGCCTCGCCAGATGTCGGGTAACATGTTTCGAATTGCCATATTTGTCTCCTTTTTTGGTGTTATGTCATCAATGGTTGAATCAAATCCCGTGCTAGAGTCCCGAGGCGCGCGCGACGAAATCTTCAAGCTGCCGCTGCCGTCGGTGCTGCTGCTTGGCGACTCGTGGATACTTTCGCCAGCAACTGGCCACTGAGTTGGTAGTCTTTCAGCTGAGTGGCGATGTCCCCGAGAGAGACGATACCGATGAGCTGGTCGGCGCGATTGAGGACAGGAATTCGACGGACTTTTTTGCTCTCCATGAGCTTGATCGCGTCCTGAACGTCTTGATCGTCGTAGCAGCAAGCGACCGTATCGCTCATGTAGTCGCCGACCCGTTCCTGTTCCGGGTCCTTGTGCTGCGCGATAGCGCGAATCACGATATCGCGGTCAGTGATCACGCCCTGAACTACGTCGTTCTGGACGACTGGAATCGCTCCGCAGTTAAGGCGCGCCATCCTTTCCGCCGCTTCGGCAAGCGTGGCTTGAGGTGAGATCCATTCGGGATTGCTGGTCATCATTTCGCTGATCTTCATAGGGCTTCCTCGTCGGGATACTTGAAAGAGGTTTTTTATCCCGATCGGAGCAAATGAGATGCCACGCGAAAGAGGGCCGCTTCGTGGAATATCGAGAAATGGCTTGACGGATGTTAGATCGCGCGTCTACTGGCTCGCTCGCTTCTGCGCAGCGAAGAATGTGGCTAGAGCTTCAAGGTCTTCGTCGGTGAGATCCTTCGCAATTGGAGCCATGAGAGGGTCGCTTCGGGTGCCTTGCCGGAAATCCTTAAGCGCCTTGATCAGGTAGTCCTTTCCTTGTCCAGAAAGGCGCGGCCACATGCCGTTTTCGACCTGGCCATGACAAGCGACGCAGGAGCTGGTCAGGATGCGCCCCTTTTCCCATTTTGGGTCGAGCTTCAGCTTTGGCGAGGCCTGCTTTACAGGAGATCCGATCGCAACGGTGCTCACTCGATCTTCGCCCATGCGCGGAACGGCGATCCATTTTCTGCCAGAATCAAAGCCGATGTCCGTCGCACCCAGAATCCCAGTTGCGATTAGCGACCATTTTGTAATGTACTATGCGCAGAGCCTTGCGAGATGGCAGCAGATCTGTCAATTGGTGACTTGATCTGAACTGAAGATGATCAGGGCTCTGGATGCCGCCGGGGGAAATTAAAGTCCTCAACGAGATGCCGAAGAAGGGAGCCTAGCATGAAAGCGAATTCCGAAATCGATTCCTATATTCGTGCAAATCCCGGCTCAGTTCAGCGGGTTCTGAAGCAGCTTCGCTCGCTGATCCGCAAGGCGGCTCCCGCCGCGAGCGAAAAGATCGCCTGGGGGATGCCGACGTTTTATTTGCACGGAAATTTGATTCACTTTGCGGCGTTCAAGAGTCATTGGAGCTTGTTTCCCGGAAGTGACGTGGTGCGCCACTTTAACCGGGAGCTCGAACGTCGTGGATTGGTCTATTCGAAGGGTACGATTCAGATTCCTTACGACATTCGCCTGCCAACGCCTCTCATCACTCGAATCGTAAAATTCTGTATCAGGCGCAACCTCGCGAAAGCCGGCTCCAAAGAGAAAGATCGTGGGACGCGTCTGCGGCGTCCTCGCAGGCCACGCGAACCCATGCCTGCTTTTGTCCGATCAGCGCTTCTGCGGGCCGACCTGATGGAGGCCTATCAGCAGCGCCCCCCGTATCAACGGAACGACTATCTTGGATGGATCGCGCAAGCTGTACGTGGAGAGACGAAGCAAAAGAGGCTCGCGCAAATGCTCCGTGAGCTCAAACGCGGAGACAGATACATGAACATGCCATATCGGCCGTCGCGGACGAGTGCATGAGAGAGTGAGCGTATCAATACGCGTGCTACCGATCTTTTGGGATCTCAACAGAGCGACAGTCCGTAACGGGT
>CAYNDM010000189.1:0-6531 GCA_964395265.1 uncultured Bacteriovoracaceae bacterium | reverse complement strand
TCTCAAATCCCGGGGCATCGGGTACACCGAGCTCAGGGGCAATACGACGGATCGCGGAGAGAGGCTCAAACTTTTCGCCAACGATCCCAACTGCAAAGTCTTCATCTGCAGCCTTCTCGCCGGCGGACTGGGCATTGATTTGACCGCGGCCAGCGTTTGCATCCACATGGATCGCTGGTGGAACCCCGCCAAGGAGAACCAAGCTACGGATCGGCTCCATCGCATTGGCCAGACGCGGGGCGTTCAAGTCTTCAAACTTCAGATTCCAGGAACCGTTGAAGAAAGAATCTCCAACATCATCGGCTCCAAGCTCGCCCTCTCGGATGCGCTCATCGAAGAATCCGGTTTGGGCCTGAAGGCTTTCTCACGCGAGCAGCTCCTCGAATTGCTCACGCCCAAGGACGACGCAGAACTCTAATCCGTAAGGGCGACGCAGAGTGATGATGTAATGCATTATCACTCACCCCCGGTGAGCGACCGACTTTCCCCTACTCTTCGCAAGCCTTTCGCGATATCGCCAAATGATCTCTGGTTGTACTGAATTCATTTCTAGGAGGATCTATGAAGAAGTTCGCACTTCTCGCTGCCGTCGCTCTGGCGGGCTTGTCCGCCCAGGCCGCGACCCTAACCGTTGAACTCAACTCGGACCGACTCACCATCAATAATCAGGCCGGCGATGACATCGTTCTGCTTCGGACCGCCTCGACCCCGAAGAAGGTCAAGATCGACTTCAATCCAAGGGTGGAATACAGGCAGGTTTGCGTCGAGCAGGACGTCCATCAGGCCTGTGGCTACAACCGTTTTCAATGCGGGGCCACGGCGATTCGCCGTTGCACTCCTTGGGGTCAGTGCCACATCGAATACCGTCCGCGGTACTGCTGCTGGACGCAGGTTTTCTGCCGCCGCTATGAGGATGTTCCGTACACCACCTATGGGGACATTACTTTGAAGTTCAAAGACAACCTCATGCAGCCAGGTGAAACCGACGAGTTCGCGCTCGTGCCTCTTTCGCAGGACCAAGCCGAGCTTCGGGTGATCAAGAGCGCTCGCCCCTATCAGATCAAGACGAATGGCGATCGTGACGGCTTCACCTTGAGCCAGAAGTGAGAGCCGAAGCTTCGTTATCAAGCTGACTTCAAGCCCACCTCGGTCGAATGGCCGGGTGGGCTTTTTTTTCGGCCGCGTTTCAGCGGCACCGCCGCCCTCGACTCCTGAAAACATCGCAAAATGCATTCGGCGCAGCGCAGGAGTTGCTGCGGAAAGTCTAATAAAAGCAACAGCGAAAACGCTCTCCAGTTGCTCTTTTACGCATTCGATGTAACGAATGACGTCAAGTAGTGACAAGAAGTGAGTCGATCACATTGGAGGGAATGTTATGCAGGTAAAGCAATTCGCAGTCGCGGCGCTGGGTCTGTCCATGATTTGCGGCCCCATGAACGCGCATGCTGCAGGTTATGAAAAAGCGGCGCTCTGGCACGCCAAATGGACCGCGTTGGGCGGTGCGGCCACTGGAGCAGTCAACGGGTCCGAATCACTGTATTTCAATCCCGCGGGTCTCGCCGGTGGAAAGGAAATGCTCGATCTGTCGGCCAACTTCTCGCCGACCTTCGCGAAATTCGAAGGTCCCCTCTTGCCGGGCGAATCGCCTGTCGAAGGCAACAGGGAGTTCAAACCTGTTTCCGCAGGATTCTTACGATTCAAACTGACCGATCAGCTGGGACTGGGCGCAGGCGTTTACGTCTCGGGAGGTTCGGCCGCGGGTTCTGAGATCGTCGCCGTCACCGGCTTCACCGCCAAACCTGATTTCGCGACTGAGCTAAGCCTCGTCGAGTACTCCCTGGGTTTGGGCTACGACCTCGCAGCCGTGGCCGACGGTTTGAAGCTGGGTTTGGCCTGGCGCGCTCTTCACGCGAACGCCCGCTTCGCATCGGCTACCGCCGTACCGGGCGTCGGACTGATCGGCGTCGACATCAAGGAGCTCGCCGATACCCGATTCAACGGATGGCGTGTCGGGCTTCAATACGCTCCCACCGATTCGCAATGGGGCCTCGGCGTAACTTACCGAAGCCGAGTCGATTTTCTGGCGAAGTCAACCGATGTCTCGGGCAAGTCCGAGATTGGCGGCACGAAAGTCACCACGACCGGAACCGAGATCGCCGCGCTCACCAGCTTCCCGGAGCAGGTAGCGATCGGCGGTTACTTCGACCCGCTGCCATCGCTGCTCAGGACCTACCTCGAGTATTCGTTCACCCGTTACGCGATCAACAACTTCGTGGATTTCAGTGGCAGCTTCACAGCGAGAATCGCCACTGTACAAGCCCCGGACATCCAGCAGAACTGGAACAACCAGCACAATGGCCGGATCGGCCTCGAGTACATGGGCTTCGAAAAATTCCCGATCCGCGCTGGCTACGTCTACACATCCCAGGTCACGCCTGATGACCTAGCTCTCGGGACTTTCGCTTCGCCAGGAGCAGGCCATCTGATCGCGCTCGGCACGGGGACGACGTTCATGGGCGATGCTCTCGGCGTCGACATCGCGGGTGAGTACAGCTTCGCGTCGGGTGAGGGACAAGGTGTCAACAGCTTGGGACAAACCATTGGCCCAGGCAAATACAAGAGCAATGCCTTCACGGGGCATCTGACCGTCAGCTACAAGCTCTGATCGCTTCGAACGGCCCGGGGCGCAGCCGCCTCGGGCCGTTTTCAATTCACGCTGGGGACAATTCGATGAAATTCAAAAGACAGCGCCTTTTCATCCTTTTCCAACCCATTTTATTGCTCGCTTGCCTCACGGGCACCGGCTGCGTCACCTCTCGCACGGCAGGCTGGGAAGACGCCAGCGAGCGTGGGCAGCTCTCCGAGGCCGAACAGGCCGAGACGATGAAAAAGGCCCTTCGGCATTGGGAGAACCGCCAGGACCAGGTCGAGCTTCGCATGGCGCTGGAGGCACTCGAGCAGGTCGCTCATTCCAACCCCAACCACCTTCAAGCGCTCTCCCTACTTTCCCGGGGCTACTACTTCCTAGCCGACTCCCACCTGCAAGACATCGAAGAGAAGAAGAAGACCTGGGAGACTGGAACGACCTGGGGCGAACGCGCCTTGGCCACACATCCCGAATTCAAGAAGAAGGTGGTCGATGGAAATGCGCGCCCCGAGGACGCCATCGGAGCCTTGGACGAGAAGTACAAAGAGGCGATCTACTGGACCGCCGTCAATCTCGGCAAGTGGGCCAAGCACTCAGGAGTGCCGACCCAGCTGAAGTACAAAGGCCGAATCCGAGAATTCATCCAGCGTGTCGAGGCTCTCGACGCGGACTTCTTTTATGGCGCGCCTGACCGGTACTGGGGCGTCTACTACGCCGTCGCCCCTGGTTTCGCCGGCGGCAGCATGGAAAAAAGCAAGGAGCACTTCGACCGCTCCTTGAAGATCGAGCCCAATTATCTGGCGACCCACGTCCTCTTGGCTGAGAACTACGCGACCAAGAAGGGCGATCGAGCGCTCTTCAAGAAGCATCTTCAGAAGGTCCTGGACGCGGACGCGAACGCAATCCCGGCCATCCGACCCGAGAACCTTTTGGAAAAAGAGAAGGCCAAGAAAATGCTGGCCGATCTCGAGAGCTACTTCTAAGCTCCACCTTGAAGGGGGAAACGACGATGAAGATTAGAGCGCACGCTCTCGTGACCGGTATGGCCATCATCGGCTTGGCACTCATCAGCGGAGATGGAGCCGAAGCCGCCAGCACTTTGAAGTTCGGCACGGTCGCTCCCGCCAATACCCCTTGGGCCGACGCTCTCGCCGATATCCAAAAGCGCGTCGAGAAGGACAGCGGCGGCAACATCAAGATCAAGACCTATCTAGGGGGCCAGCTCGGAGGAGAAATCGAGATCCTCCGGGGCATCCGGAGCGGCCGTATCGAAGGCGGCGGGTTGTCGACCGCTGCGCTTGCGAGCGCCGTCCCCGAGCTCGACGTGATCGAGATCCCGTTCCTTTTCGACAGCGACGAAGAGGCGGACTACGTCTTGGACACTTGCCTCTTCGATCCGTTCAAGAAGCTCTTTGATCAAAAGGGCCTTGTCCTGGTCTCCTGGGCTGAGAACGGGTGGCGGGACATCGGTCTCAAAACCAAAGTGGTCCATTCTCCCGCGGACCTCAAAGACGTGAAAGTCCGATCCCAAGAGAGCAAGACGCATCTGGCCTTCTGGAAGAGACTGGGAGCCAATCCTGTTCCGATCGCCATCCCAGAAGTCTTGTCCGCTCTCCAGACCGGCATCGTTGCCGGCTTTGACAATACCCCTCTTTTCACTCTGGCCGCGGAATGGCACTCGGCCATCAAGTATTACACGCATACCCGGCACATCTACCAACCTGCCGCGGTCGTCTATAGCAAGAAGGTCTTCGATAAATTGAGCGCCAGCGATCAGAAGGTCTTGATCGGTGACGGCAACGCGCTGGCGGTGAAGGCCCGCAAGGACGTTCGCGCTCTCACAGATCAGCTTCTGACCGTTTTGAAAGAGTCAGGAGTGGAAGTCTACCGACTCTCCCCCTCGGAGAGGGAAGGCTTCAAAAAGGCGCTTCGCGGGCTCGACCAAGAACTTCTCAAGACCATCGGTGGCCAGGCACGAGAGATCTACGACATGATCCAGAAGTGCAAAAAGGATTTCACGGCCAAGAAAAGCTGACGCCGGGCGGATATCGAGATGAGCCAGGCGCTTCGCCGCTTCCTTATTCTGATTTCCAGGATCGAAACTTGGGCTGCCGCGAGCTGCTTCGCGCTCATGGCGGTTCTCACGCTTCTGGATGTGATCTCTCGCGAAGCGCTCCGAAGCGGGGTGGTTTGGGCGCAAAAGTCGTCCGTATACCTGATGATCTGGGGAGGATTCCTGGGAGCCACCCTGACCACAGCCCGAGGAACCCATCTTCGGCCTGAAATCGCGGACCGGCTCTGTCCCGCGCGGCTGCACGGCCTGCTCGCCGTGCTCGGGAACCTAATGACCTCGGTCTTTTGCGGGGGAATGGCCTTTTTCGCGATTCGCTATGTCCTGGAGACCCGCTCCATGGGAGACGTCAGTGTCGTGACCGGGGTTCCCGTCTGGGTCGTTCAGCTGGTCATCCCCTACGTGTTCGCTTCGATGGCCGTTCGTTTTCTGGCCTACTCGTTCTGGCCCGCGCTCAGGCCGCCGAAGCCCGAGGTGCCGAGATGATCGCATGGGGTATCCTTCTCCTGATCCTCGGGTTGATCCTGCTGGGACAGCCCCTTTTCGTGATCATCGGGGCGATCACGGCATATCTCTATCATTTCGTCGGCGAATCCTCGCTTCAGGGGATCATCGAAGACATCTTTTTCGCGGCTGACAAAGAGATCCTTCTTGCGATCCCGCTCTTCATCCTCGCCGGGAACCTGATGACTCATGGTGGAATCGCACGGAGGCTCATCCGGATCGCTTCGGCCGTCAGCGCTCCGGTTCCGGGAGGCCTTTCGATCGCGGCTGTGCTGTCGTGCGGGATCTTCGCCGCGATCTCGGGCTCCTCTCCTGTCACCTTGATCGCTGTCGGATCCATTCTCTTTCCCGCCTTGGTGGCGGGCGGGTACCGGAGGGATTTTTCGATCGGCCTTCTCGCCGCGGGAGGCACGCTCGGAATCGTCATTCCGCCGAGCATCCCGATGATCATTTTTGCGATCATGGCCGGAGTCTCGGTCACTGACCTGTTTATCGCCGGGATCGGCCCTGGTCTCCTTCAGATAGTTCTACTGATCCTGCTCTCGCTGGTTCTCGGGCAATCCCGCGTCCGAGGGCGCTGGGACGGTCGCGAAGTTCTTCTGTCACTCAAAGACGGGGCTCTTTCGCTTCTGATGCCTGGAGTGATCCTGGGCGGGATTTACTCGGGCCTGTTCACTGCCACGGAGTCCGCTTCGATCGCGGTCGGTTATGCCGTTCTTGTCGAGTTTGCCTTTCACCGGGAACTCAAGCTGAAGCAGATCCCCAAGGTCCTGTCCGACAGCGCCGAGATGCTGGGTACGCTCTTTCTCATCCTCGTGCTCGCGGTCAGCCTCAACAAGTTCCTCACCTTCGAGCAGGTGCCGCAGGGGATGGTCACGACGCTCTCCGGCCTGATCGAATCGAAGATGGCCTTTCTGATCGGGGTGAACCTCCTGCTACTCGTCGTAGGATGTTTCATGGACGTCATGAGCGCGATCCTGATCCTCGCGCCCTTGCTGACTCCGATGGCCACTCATTACGGAGTTGATCCGCTTCACTTCGGGATCATCATGATTGTGAACCTGGAGATCGGCTATCTCACTCCTCCGCTCGGCATCAACCTGTTCGTGGCATCAAGTGTTTTCAAGGAACCGCTCACCTCCGTGATCCGGTCGCTCGTTCCTCATGTCCTGACCCTGCTTCTGGGACTGGCGCTGATCACCTATTATCCGCGGATCGCGCTGTTCTTGTTGAAATGAACGTCACCAGGACCCCGGAAGCGACGACCTAAGCCCCGATCGCCCCAGAATCCAAGTGCACGAACCAGAGG
>CAYNDM010000188.1:0-6537 GCA_964395265.1 uncultured Bacteriovoracaceae bacterium | reverse complement strand
GTCCATGAGTAACGCGGTCGTTCCTGTCGTGCCTTGGTCAATGGCGAGGATGTAGTCCATAGGGGCTAAAGTAGTCCTAACGCTCCAGCTTTTACAACTGAAACCGAGGTTTCAGCGTCAAGGAGACGTCGAAGGAAGGCGGCGATTCTCCTTAGGTCTTCACGGACCTAGTCCGATCAGAAGACTGGATGCGACCCTCCAAGTGGACCGCCATATTCATCTCCGCGCTCGTCGCCACAGGGCTGACCGCAGGTCTTTATGCGTTCAGCCTCCGGCATCAGCGAGCGGCTCAGGAGGAGTTCGCTTTGCGTTGGGCGCGGCAGGTCGCCAGTCAGGCGGAAGGGATGTTCTTGAGCGCTCGTCAGCGCGGGGAGAAAGATGCCCTAGGCTGGGCGATAGGATTCTTGTCGCAGGGAATCGAGCCACGCATCATGCGGATCTCAAAATTCAAGACGGATTCGTTCCTGCTTCCTGAGGAACACCGAATCGACGAACGGAATCAGATGATTGAATTCGGCAAGGTCATTGACTCCCAGGAAGGAAGCGGGATTCGCGTCCAGCTTGAGCTCCAGTCGGTCGGTTTTCTGGGATTCAAAAACCGTTTGCTGGGGGATCTGTCGGCGGTTGGCGTATTTTTGGCGATCTTCTATCTCGTGTTCCCGGTCCTGCGGGCCAAGAAGGCCGATGCCCGGATTGAAGGGATAGGCGCGGGCGCCGAACCTCGCTTCGCTTCGACATCCCCTGAGATTCGATCCAATACGCGGGATCGGCTCAAGGAAATGAAGGATGCATTGAAGACGCTGGGCTTGAGTATCCGGGATCTGGTGCGAGAGGCCCAGAATCTCGCGGTCTCGGCTTCCAAGTCGAGAAAGGCGACGGGGGCGCTCCGTGACCGGGTCCATCAGGGAATTAACGGCACCCGCGATGCCAGCCGTTCCGCACGCGCAACGGCGCTCGGAGCGATACACGCGGAAGTTCTGACCCTCAACATCATGGCGGAGCTTTCGCGATCTTCGGTCGACGTCGAGAAGGTCCAAGAACTCGGAAAACAGCTCCATCAGCTAGTCAAAAAATTGACCCGTGACAACCAGCTTTCGGTCGATGCTTTGGCCCGCTTGGAAAGAAATCTGGAGCCTATAGCGACGGACGCCGACTTGGCTTACCACTCGTACAGCGAAGTCTTCTCATCGACTGAGCGAATGGATGAATTCATTCGATGCTGCACGTCGGGGCTGCTCTCTCAGGCGAAGTTGCTTCAGGAAACCAGCGCCGCGCTCGGCGAGACGCCCCAGGCTCAAGCCGCTCTCGAGCCGCTTTCGGATCGCCAAAGCGCCTGATCGCTGATTCATCGTCTTCTTTTGCGTTTCATCGCTTCGGCGACGAAGTGGTAGGCGGCGGTTGCCGCCAGTCGAGCGGTCCGATCATCCGCGTCATGCAGAGGATTGAGCTCGTAGATCCCGAGCGAAACCACTTTTCGCTCGGCTCCCGAGATCTCCATCATCTCCAGGATGTCCGAAGCATCGAGTCCTTCTGCCTGTGGCGCTGAGACGCCTGGGGCGAAAGCGGCGGCAGCCGCGTCCAGATCCAAGCTGATGACGATGGCATCGCACTTGGCGGCAAGCCTCTTGAGATGAACAGCGAAAGCACGGGCTGCTTTACCATGGCGGAGCCCCTCAAATGGAACGACCTTCACCTTTTTGCTTTCGATATAAGTCCAGAGCTCCGGGCCATTGCAGTGGTGTTGAATTCCGAATTCGACGAAAAGCCTGGGATCAAGAACTCCGGATTCCATCGCCACATAAAAGGGGGATCCGCTGGTGATCGCGCCGACGGGTTTACGTACGTCGAGATGAGAGTCGATGTTGATGCAACCCAGGCGTGTGGAGCGTTTTGATTCGGAAACCGCTTCCCGGATTCCCATGAGTTGCGAATAGCTATGGTCATTGCCGCCCCCGACAATGACCGAGAGGCGGAACTGTCGGTGAAGGTCGCGGATGGCGTCAGCGGCTTGGCGATGAGTTAGAGGAAGATCGACGTCCGCGGCCAAGGACTCGAGGACCTTGTCGCGGCCCTGAAGCCGACTGAAGACGGCACGAAACGCTCTTGGGCCAAGCGCGGTTCCCAGTCGGCCGCCGACATGCATTACGCCTTCCTGATCCGGAATACCTAAAAGGCACCATTTGCTTAGCTCAGTCATTTCCCTTACACTGAGATTACTCGGAAATTCGGAAATATGGATGGTTTCAACGAAAAAAAGTGGTTCGTTTATCTCGGGGATCACCACGAAGGTCCTTTTTCCCTGGCTGATATCCAGGAAAAAATGTCCCGAGGCGAAGTAAGCGTCACGACTTTCGTCTGGTGCGAGGGCATGGGCGATTGGAAGGTGATGACCGAAGTTAGCGCTTTCGCGGCGTTGACCCAGCCCAGCGGAGGAGGGACGGCAGGGACCGGCATCAGCAT
The DNA here is from genome assembly GCA_964395265.1 of uncultured Bacteriovoracaceae bacterium. Lineage (GTDB taxonomy): Bacteria > Bdellovibrionota > UBA1018 > UBA1018 > UBA1018 > CAYNDM01. Next base: position 4,077 of record CAYNDM010000188.1, on the reverse strand, counting down.
TCGCAAGATGTCAGGGCTTCAGCAGTCTCAGGCTCCCCAAAGCGCGCAGCTCGCGCCTCAGCTGGCTCAGCCCATCGCTGTCCAGGATGTTCAACCCGCGCATGCGCACGGGATCGATCCACTCAGTCCCATCAACCCTCAGAATACGGTTAACCTTCTGAACCCGAGCGAAAGCGCCGGAATCTCGATCGGCGCGGACCTGCTTCAGCCGGAATACAGCTCTCCGGCGATCCATGACCCCGCGGGCGGCACGAAGCCCACGATCCTGGTCCCAGCTCAAGCGGGGGACACTTTGGATATCGCCAATCCCGGGCTTCGGGGTGATCCTGCCGCAGAGATGACTCGCGGAGCGGTCTTTCCCGAGATCGGCACCCCAGTCGGAACGGTGGCTCCAGGGGGCAAGAAATCGTCCGGAAAGCTCAAATTACTCCTGGTGTTCGTCCTTTTGGGAGGAGGAGTTTACGCCGGAACGCAGGGTTACCTTGCGCCGGTCCTCGAGAATCAAGCCGTCAAAGACGCTGGGTCCTCGGTTTATTCGTTCCTCGAGCCTTATTTGATGAGCGCGGCTGAGAAGTTCCCGGCTCTGTCGGAGTGGATCTCTCCTCTCCCGAAACTCGACGGGGTCACGCCTGATGAGTATCAGGAGTTGAAAGCCGCGGCCATGTCTCCGATCGATCAGGGCGCTCGCGCAGCCATGTCCCTTCTCGCGACTGATCTCATCTCTCCCTCGTTCTATATCGCGACCAATCTTCCGGATGGCGCCAATTTCGAGATTCTGGTCGAAGGCGTTCCTTCAACTCTGTTGAACCACATGAGCTTCACATCCAGGGTTTTCCTCACGGCGGACAGGAGGCTTGGAAAGAGTCCTGCAGTGAGGTTCCCCGACGGCAAGCCCATTCCACGTGGCGAGTACAAAGTGTATTTGTATGAAACGGATCAACAGCCCGCGACGGTCACGGAGGCCTTGGCATCGACGCCCGTGTCCGCGATCCCGCCCGCGGCAGGAATCCCGCCGAATCGCAAGCTCTTGACGCAGAAGATCTATTTTTTGGGGGGACCTAAGGACGCGACTTACGCGACTCGGCTGAAGGAGTACCATGACAAGCTTCTGGCGCGCGCTACCGCCGAGCTCAACGAAGTCAGGCAGTTCATCAGCACGCTCGAAGCCCAGTTCAGCGGAACGAACACCCAGTTCGAAAGATTTCGTAAGATGAAAGCCAATCGCTATCAGCAGAAGTTGGCGCTCAAGGGTTGGAACGACTACCATACGCGCTGGAGTCAGCTCGATGGTCAGTTGACGGAGACGTTCGCGAAGTGGACTCCGGAACTCATGCAGCAGGAGTTCTTTTACGGGGTCCTTTATCAAGAGCTGATTCAGGTCGGTAAATGGGTGAGCAAAGTGCACGAACACCACCATCAGTTTTTCAGCGGACCGACCGATCCCAAGGTTTTCGCCACGCAATTGACGGAGACTCAGATGCAAGCCCAGAACGCCATTAATCTGATGAAGGCCAAGATCGAGCAGGCCGCTAAGCTCGGTACGACGCCTAACGGGATGCCCATCAGAGAGGGACTATGAAATCAGGAACAGAGCGCCGTCGATTCAAGAGACGCCCCGTATTGGATTCGTTTTCGCTCTTCGCCGTCATTCCCAAGAAAGGCGGTCACAGGCTTACGGTCTATGACCTGAGCGACGAAGGATTGCTGTTCGACCTGGACACCGAGGGTGAAGCGGCTTCCGATTATCCGCTCCAATCTGGTGAGGAGCTGGAGCTTCATCTCTATCTCAACCAGTCGCTTTATCTTCCACTCAAGCTCAAGGTCGTCCGGATCAGCGAGGAGAACTCGATCCGCCGAATCGGGGCTGAGATCAAGGATAAGGGCTCCAAAGCTTATAAGGCCTTCCAGGCCTTCCTCCAAATGCTTGACGTCGTTCATGACGAAGGCCGCCTGACCTCGGAAAGCTGATTTTTTTCTCCTACTTCACGCGAAAAAACCCTTTAGGGCCCTCAATTTGCTTCCGAAGAGTCCCTTGGAGGATTTCGCGATGTCCCAAAGGACGGGAGAGGAAAACAAGGATGGGAAGCAGGTCGTCGACTTTACGCAGATGCGTGCGCAGAAGATGGATGAAAAGCGCCGTAAAGCCGAACGTATCTTTTTTAAGCACCTGCTCAGTGTTTATTGCGTTACCGGCACATCTCAGATGCGCCCCATTGAGCTGGTCGAAGTCACTGAACAGGGGCTCTCGTTTCAAGTCCCCTATGATGCGGCTCAATCCTGGCCTACCGATATGGGGGATGTTCCTCTGAGGCTTTACTTCAGCCAGGACACCTACATCCAGATCGTCGCCAAGATCCAGAATTCGCGTCCCTATATCGACGCCGGCAACCGGTTCACCCGGTTTGGCTGCCTGGTGGACCAGGGCATGTCCTCTTACGCGGCCTACGAGCAATTCGTGAAGTTTCTGCGTCTTTATGCGGAGCACTCGCACAAAGACAAAGGCGACGTCACGGTCTTCTATCTTTGAAAGCCGGGGAGTCAGGGTCGATTTCGTTCTGACGAATGACCAGGCGGTCTTCGATCGGATCCTGACTATCGTCCTCGTAGACCGGGGGGCCATCGATCGCGGGGGACCGGTTCCCGAAGAAGCCGCTCAGCTCGGCTCGTTTGTTGTCTGCGATCCGCTCTGAAGTTTCTACCTGCTCCGAACCCATCTCGAAATCCTCGTCGTGCCATCTGCTTGATGCTGGTTGCGCCTCATCGAGCGAATCGCCAGGCAAACCAGCGGACGTGGAAGCTAGCCCTCTTGGACCGCAGGCCAAGGTTCCTGAAATGACGAAAAAGATAATGCGACTCACTGAGCTCGAGAGCATTCTCGTACCTCTCCTGGCTTAGAATCGTACCATGCTTTCTGATGCTCGGAAGAGCGCCCGGTGGAATATCTGGCGTCAACGTGTTGTCAGCGCCGGAGGGCCCTCGCAATGAAGGCCCCCCGGTGCCGGGTTGTGGTGGAAAAATTTGCTTTGGCGGCGAGGGTGATGCTCAGCCGGCCTTTTTCTTGGACGCGGGCTTTTTACCAGTTCCCGCGGGTTGATTGATCCAGCTCGACAGGACTTTGGCGGCCTTTTCCGGTTTCTGCTTGATCAGATCCGCGGCCTTCTCGATCCACTGATTCAGCTCCGCCCTCGAGACCTTTTCGGATTCCTCGTGGGATCGAAGCTGTCCTGCGATTTTCCGGATCTTGTGCGTCAACTCAGACTTCCTTCAGCGGAAAGGAGTGGTTCTGGCCCGAAAGTTCCTCGGCCCCGATCGAGCCGAAAAAGACCTCATCGTCGATCAATGAGAACGCGTACCAACGGTCTCCGAGCTTCTGGTAAAGCACATCGGCTTCGGTCTCACAGCCTGCGGATGCCTGAGCGGGGTTCGTGTTGATGTTTTCGTTCGATTTGGTCTCGTAGCCCATCTTCGTTCCCTCCTTGGATTGCGATGATGTCGCAAATGCTTCTGATGAACTTATCGACGGGAGAGGAATTCGCTTAACAGGGAATGTTTTTCCTAGTTCGATGGGCAAATGCGATGAAGCGACCGGGGTCTTGCTGCCAGTGTTTTTCCGGCAGGGCCCTTATTGAACGATCAACCGGCCGATCACGCCGGGTCGGGTGGCGTTCTGAAATTCGTAAGTCCCGGTTTGATCGAGACGGATGACTACGGGCGAGGGGCGCTGGCCATCTTCATGGGCAGGGATCACGGGAGGCATCGCTGGAGTCCCGACTGGAGTCAATTGAGTCCTGATATCCGTGATGAAACTGAAGAGCACGGGAGTACCGGCGGAGACAGTGCAACTGAGATTGGTCGTCGGACTGGCGGGGGCACCGGCGCAGCCGCAGGCAGGGATGAAAAACCCCTCGTAAACCAGGATCTGGGCGCCGTTCGCGGGGCAGTTGATCTCGCTTGGGTCTGGGTCTTCGAGATCGTTCTCGACACTCCCGCAGGCTCCTCCCAGCCCAGCAGCGAGCAGGAGCGACGCCAGTAGAGCAAGGCGCGTATGATGAAATCTCGCCAATGACAGCATCACTC
>CAYNDM010000187.1:5855-6560 GCA_964395265.1 uncultured Bacteriovoracaceae bacterium | reverse complement strand
CGCCTCAAAACTCCCCAACCCATTTCGGTAACAATCTTTTTGAGGCGACTCGGATGAGCCCACTCATGTTTTGAGGGCGACCTTCCGATCAGAAGGCGTGGCGAAGCGACCTTTTTCATCACCGGCCCTTGCAGTCGTGCTTTTTCGAGGGGCGCCTTTCGCCATGGCGGCGTTTGCTTGCGGTTTTTTGCTGATGGGGGCCCTCTCGTCGAGCATGTCCGCTCGGGTCATTGCTGGCTCCGTTTCAACCCAGCAAAGCGAAGAAGCCGACGGGACAAGCGTGGTTCCCGCGCCCACCAGGACGAATGTCAGGGCGAGCGTTCCCCTCCTGAGCTCAGCTCATCATCATTGGGCCAATACGGCGCGCGCATGGGCTTCTGTTCCGGAGCATTGCTGGGGAGAGGCGCCGAGTGACTTCCAGGAGCAGAAATGCCGCGAGTCATGGGTGGATTTAGGGATCAGGAGCGCAATCGCCGCGCTTCCGTTTCTTCTGCCTTTAACGGCATTCGGGATTCTTCGCCGCCGTGTCCGGGATTTCTTCTCGAAGGCGCAACGAAAAGTCGATGCCCGGCAAGCTTCCTTTCTTGGCGTGGTGAGTGATCCGCCATTGGCGCGAAATGACTTCTTCGGCTGGGTGCATTGCCTCCAAGCAGTCTCAGTTCGATCGCCTGGGGGGTGGCAGCTCAGAGTCTATATTCCAGCGAA
>CAYNDM010000187.1:0-5845 GCA_964395265.1 uncultured Bacteriovoracaceae bacterium | reverse complement strand
AAGATGGGCCGCATGCGCATTGTCGCGGTTCCTTATGTGCCGCAGGTCCAGGTGTTGGGCGCTCGCTGAAGCAATTCATTCTCCATCTCAATGCGCTGTGTATAGCCTTTTCTGACGCTGTCCGCTAGAACTGCCCCATCGTATGTCCGACACCCCGTCCTCGGAATTACCCCCTGAGTCCAGCTTCGTTCATCTGCGCACTCATACTCAGTACAGCCTGCTGGAAGGGGCGATTCACGTCTCTGACCTGCTCAAACGGGTCGGCGAGATGGGGATGAAGGCCGTTGCCATCACGGACTCGAACAATCTCTTTGGCGCCATCGATTTCTACAATTCGGCCAAAGCCGCTGGCATCCGGCCGATCATCGGCTGCGAGATCTTCTACGCTCCCGAAGGGAGAAACGCGGTGTTGCCGCCGCCGGGAGCAGGCCAGGGGCCGCAGCAGCAGAATCTCAAGCCGAGGTTCCATCGCCTGGTCCTGCTCTGCAAAGATCTCCAGGGCTATCGCAATCTCTGCCAGATGGTGACGCGCGCTTATACCGAAGCTCCTCCTCCCCAAAAGGGGCAGGGGGCGGGACCTCGTGCCTTGGTGGACCGCGAGCTCCTGGACAAGTACGCGGACCACCTGATCGCGCTTTCGGGATGCCTGCGAGGCGAAATCCCCTACAAGCTTCTCATGGGCGAAGAGGAGAGCGCTGTCGAATCGATGCTCTGGTTCAAGAGGCGTTTCGGCGATGACTTTTACCTGGAGCTGCTCGACACCGGGATCCCTGAGCAAGAGCACGTCAACGAGATGCTCTACGCGCTCGGACAAAAGCACGGGATCGAGTGCGTCGCGACCGCGAACGCTCACTACCTCGATCAGAGAGACGCCGACGCCCACGAGGTCCTGATGTGCATCGCCCACGGGAAGAACCTCGACTTTGACCGTCCGAAGAGCCTTGTTCCGGCCGAGTACTACCTGAAATCCCCTCAGCTCATGCGCGAGCGCTTCGAGCGCTACCCAGGCGCCTGCGACAATACGCTCAAGATTGCCGAGAAATGCGATCTCCGGTTCGTCTTCAAGGACGAGAAGGGCCGGCCGATCTACCATCTTCCCAATTTCCGCCCAGAAGGCGTGGGCAAGGAAGACGCTTTCGACCTCGTGGAGTACTTCCGCCAGCAGTGCCGCGAGGGCCGTAAGAGACGCTTCGCTTCTCCCGCGTTCGCCGAAAAAGTCGCAGCTCAGGACTCGCCCGAAAAGGAGAAGCAGTATTGGGAGCGGCTCGAGCAAGAGATCGCGATGATCGAGCGAACCGGGTTCAGCGGTTACTTCCTGATCGTCTCGGACTTCATTCTCTGGGCCAAGTCGCGCGATATTCCCGTGGGGCCAGGGCGCGGTTCTGGTGCGGGCTCCTTGGTGGCTTACTCGCTCAAGATCACCGACATCGATCCGATCGAATTCAATCTGCTCTTCGAGCGTTTCATCAATCCCGAGCGCGTCAGCATGCCGGATTTCGACGTGGACTTCTGCCAGGACCGCCGCGGCGAAGTGATCGACTACGTCACGCGCAAGTACGGCTCCGAGAACGTCGCGCAAATCATCACTTTCGGAAAGCTTCAGGCCCGAGCCGTGTTGAAAGACGTGGGCCGGGTGCTGGGCCTGGGATTCGCCGAGACGGATCAGCTGACCAAGCTGATGCCGGATGACCTTGGGATTTCGATCCAAGAGGCGATCGATCGAGAGCCCCGCTTCAGGGAGAAGATCGAGACAGAGCCCAGGACCGGCAAGGTCGTCGAGTACGCCAAGTCGCTCGAAGGCCTTTACCGCAACGCAGGCATTCACGCCGCGGGCGTGATCATCACCGAAGAGCCTGTCGTCACCTACTGCCCGCTGTATGTCGGCAAGGACGGGGATGTCGTCACCCAGTTCGACAAGGATTCGGCCGAGAAGGTCGGATTGGTGAAGTTCGACTTCCTGGGGCTGAAGACCCTGACCGTCATCGATCACGCGGTCAAGCTGGTCAATCGCGTGAACGAGGGCGTGAGCCTGGAGCTGGAGAAGATCAACTATCGGGACCCGAAGGTCTTCGAGCTGATCGGCTCAGGGGATACCGACGGCGTCTTTCAGGTCGAGAGCTCGGGAATGAAGGATCTTTGTATCCGCATCCTGCCCAACTCGCTCGAGGACCTGACCGCTATCAACGCTCTTTACCGGCCGGGCCCGCTCGGCTCGGGCATGGTCGATGACTTCATCGACCGCAAGCACGGGCGAAAGCCGATCGAGTACGACGTCGAGGCGCTAGCGCCCATCCTCAAGGATACCTACGGCGTTATCCTCTATCAGGAGCAGGTCATGCAGATCGCGCGGGAACTCGCGGGCTACTCGCTCGGGCAAGCGGATCTGCTCCGGCGCGCCATGGGCAAGAAGAAGCCCGAGGAGATGGCCAAGCACCGGGAGATCTTCGTCAAAGGGGCGACCGAAAAGGGTCTTCCCGTGGAGAAGGCCGAGGGCATTTTCGACCTGATGGCGAAGTTCGCCGAGTACGGCTTCAATAAGTCGCACTCCGCCGCCTACGGCGTTTTGACCTACCAGACCGCTTATCTCAAGGCGCATTACCCGGCGGAGTTCATGGCAGCGCTCATGACGACTGAAATGGACAATACCGAGAAGATCACCAAGTACATCGGTGATGCTCGGGCTCACGGGATCCCCGTGCTTTCGCCTGACGTGAATCGCTCCCAGAAGCGCTTCAGCGTCGAGAAGGTCGAAGGAGGGATCAAGGCCATTCGCTTCGGCTTGGAAGCGATCAAGGGCGTGGGAGGGATCGCGGTCGACGCCATCATCGAAGCGCGAGAGACCGGCGGCCCGTTCAAGAACGTGCTGGATTTCTGCCGAAGGGTCTCGACCCGCAAGACCAACAAGAAGGTCGTGGAGTCGCTGACTCTCGCGGGGGCGTTTGACTCGATCGCGGAGGTGAATCGCGCCAGCCTCTTTGCCTCCCTCGAGGGGCTTCTGCAGGTGGCGGGCGACGAGCAGGAGGAGCGCGAGCTCGGGCAATCCTCGCTCTTCGACGCGTTCGGAGCCGACGAAGTGAAGATGATCACGCCGGCTTCCGCGGTCTTCAAGCGGGAGGAGGAATGGCCCCGCTCCCGAAAACTGGCTCTGGAGAAGCAGACCGTGGGGATCTACGTCTCGGGTCATCCGATGGATACCTGGCAGAAGATCTGCGAGGACTGGCTGGGTTGGAGCATCGAGCGCGTGAAACGTTTCGTCGAGCAGAAGGCGGCGATGAAGCCGGCCGCTTCGAGGGAGGACGAGGGGGGATGGGTGCCGCATCGGCTTCGTCCCGCCAAGACGGAGTGCCGGTTGGGCGGGCTCATGTCGGAGTTTCGCGAAGTGACCACGAAAAAAGGCTCGAGAATGGCTTTCGCCCAGATCGAGGATCTGACCGGGAAGCTCGAAGTGGTTTTCTTTCCCGAGACCTACGCCGCGGTACAGGAGATCCTGAGGAGGTCCCTATCCGAGGCCGAGCCGATCTTCCTGACGGGCGAAATCGAGGATACGGGCGAGGTGCCGAAGATCCTGGCCAAGAGCATGGCTTGGCTCGAAGAGGCGCATCGCGGCCGCGTTCAGCAAGTGATTCTCAAGATCAATCCCTCGAAGATCGATGCGGGCCAGCTTCGCGACCTGAAGAGGAACCTCCTTCAGCACAAGGGCAAATGCCCGGTCAGAATCGATTTCATCGACGAGACCTTCCGGACGCGCCTGGAGCTTCCGCAAGGGCTCGGGGTGGAGGCGACGCCCCAGTTCGTCGACAGCCTGAACAAGCTGTTGGGGCCGAACGTCGTTCAATTGCTCTAGCTTTCTCCTGGGGCCGAACGTCGTTCAATTGCTCTTACCTTCTCTTGGGGCCAGGTGCCGGTCCATAAGTCTAGCTTTTCTCTCTTCCAATTTCTTTTGTCTCCCTCCGGCCGGGGCAGTCAAAAAGCCGACGCGCGAGCCCCGGTCTGGTCGCTTTTCTCGATATTTTCGAAAGCTTTGATACCATGTGAGTATGGCGCTGATTCGACTCGAGGTGGCCCTAGCCCTAGTTGTGATGTTGAGCCTTCCGGCGGTGAACCTCGCGCTCGCGGAACAGGACGCGGGAGTGCAAGCGAAGCTGAGACAAGCCGTGTCGAACTCGATCCATCGTCTGGGCGCACTCGATGCCATGCAGAAACGCATCTTCGAAGAAGAGGTGCTTGAGGATTATTCTCGTTTCATCAAGGATTATCGCCCAGGGCCCAATGGCGCGTTGAGCGTCGAAGTGGACCTGGAGAATCTTCGCAAGTACGTCCAGTTTCACGGCGCGCGTTCGGTGAAGCATGGCAATCGCAAGATTTTGGTTTACGTCGACCCTCAGAAGGATTGCTCGAAGTGCGAGTCCAGCCGCGAGGAGCTGGTCGCCTTGCTTCGCAACCGCCTGGTTCGCAGGATGTTCGAACCGGAGTTCGTCGGCACCGAGGTCCTGTTGGACCAGCCGCTGGCGATGAGGCCGCTCATCGATCGCCTGAGCGATCTGGCGATCGAGCGCAACGCCTCCGGTGCGCTCTTGGTGCGGGTCCGGCTGGCGCCTGTGGACTCGATTGATACCGCTCATCGCGAGGACAAGCGTTACGAGGTTGATACTCAGTTCATGATTCGGGGGGATCGCGAGATCCGTTACGGCAATAGGCTCGGGGTCAATGACGACGAGAGCTTCGCCCTCGCGACCAAGAGACTCTTGATCTCGGCGTTCAGCGACTTCGGTGACAAGGTGTCCCGACCCAGGGCGGGCGCTGAGACCGAGCAGGAGGAGTTGGCCATCGAAGTCGACGGAGTCTCCGACTTCAGCCATTACAGCCGGGTGAAAGCTCAGATCCAGGAGAGGCTGAAGAGCCTCGGAGTAGTGGAGGAACGACGTATCGCGCGCGGCAAGGCGACCTTCGCCGTTTCTGGTGCGCTCCGGACCGAAGACGCTAGGCGCTCTCTGGCCTCGGCTCCCGCAGGCGATACACCCGTTTCGCTGAAGGTAAAGTCGGCCGAGGGCCGGCTGATTCTGGTGGAGGTGGAGCCATGAGTTTTTGGGCGAATGCCTCTCGGCGGGTCACGGCGCTGGGGTTGGCGCTGCCGTTGATCTTCATGATGGGCTGCCAGCGCTCAAGCGGTTATCGAAAAGATCAGCAGTATTACAGCGGCGAACCCATGAGCTACTACAACCGCGCTGGGGCCAAGACGGTTACACAGCGAATCGAGGCCATGGGGCAGCCGAAAAAGCGCGTCTTCGTGCTGGACTTTTGGAATGATACTCCCGTGAAACAGGCGGATCTGGGCGCTTTCGCCGCCGATGAGCTTCGCAGGAGCCTGCACAATACCCAACGCATCATCATTCCTACGGACATTCAAACGAAGCTTAGCACAGCGGATTTCGTGCAAGGCGATCAGGTGCGCGTGGCCCAGCTCATCCGGGAAGGGCGACGGATGGGGGTCGCGGTCATCGTCATCGGGCGCGTGACGCGAGTGGCGTTTCGCCAACGAGGCGATGAGGTCGGGCTCTTCAGGCAGAGGCAGTCCTTGGCCGGAGTCGATGTCGAGGTCAAGATCTTCGATGTCGCCGCCGGGCGCGAGTGCCCCGAATTCAGAGCGGAGTTGACGCGCCTTGCAGTGAGAGGGACGGTGGGACAGCTGGTGCCGGACGTGATCCGAGCCGTGGAGAAAATGGCCTGGGAAGGCTCGATTGCGAAAATCACGGGCAATAAGGTCTATGTGAACGCGGGCCGGACCTCCGGGCTGGTCGCGGGCGATATCCTCAAAGTGCTTACCCAGGGCGATGATATCTACGAC
>CAYNDM010000186.1:0-6565 GCA_964395265.1 uncultured Bacteriovoracaceae bacterium | reverse complement strand
CATTGTGGGTCCCTGGGCGGTGCCGGGCGCTCAAGCCGATTTTGACCGGCATTCGGTACTCCTGATCCTGGCGGGCGTGGTGACAGGACTGCCGCTCCTGCTCTTCGTCGAAGCCGCTCGGAGACTCCCGCTCTCGATGCTGGGGTTCTTCCAGTATATCGCTCCCACCATGCAGTTCGGGATGGCGGTTCTGGTGTTCCGCGAGCCGTTCACCAGCATTCATGCCAAGAGCTTCGCCCTGATCTGGGCCGGATTAGGAATTTTCGTTTGGGACTCCTATGCCCGGGCCCGGCGGTCTGCCGCGACGGCGATCAAGCCGGCTTGAGCCGGCGGGCGCCGGATCATTCGTTCTCGTCGAAGAATTTCTGGAATGCGATGTTCGAAAGGCCCTCGAGAAAGCGAAGTTTCGGGGGAAGGTGGGCCGCCTGGGTGCGCGCCTCGACCACCACACGATCCGAGTGCTCCGCGATCCCGCTGCGGTCGTCGCCGGTGCGCAGATCGGCGAAGTCCATCTGAAAGCGCACATCGCCTTTCATGGATTTTACTTTGTAGACCCGCTTGGTGATCCGCTCTTTCTCCCCACGCTCGGCGGCAAGCTGGCTGTCCTCGATCTCCTCGGTCGAATAGCCTTCGCGGGTGTCGGCGTCGAATTTCAGCACGCGGACGCGGAGCGCGTAGTCCGCGCCCGCTCGTTTGCCCACGCCTTTCCAGTCGGTCGTATCCTGGGAGAAGTGGACGCGGGCGGCCTCCACTTCCTTTTTCGACACGAGCACGAAGCTGCCGCGAGTGGCGACTTGGTTGATCAACGCGATCTCGGCCACCGAGCGAGCGGATGGCTCTCCTTCGACTTCGATCAGTGCGACCTTCTTGCCCTCCAACTTCGAAAGCTCGGGCGTGGTCTTGCGGGCACTGGAGCAGCCCAAAGGCAGGAGCAGCAAGCAAGCTGCCGTCATGACGGTCAGAGAATCTTGAAGGAAGTCTCGGGCTTGTCGTGGGAACGGATTAGGCACCGCCATGAATGAGCACTTTCATGTCCATCTGAAAGACGATTTCGATCTTATTGGGGTGAAGCAGCTTCATCACGATGCCGTCGCCGAAAGAAGGATGCTTGACCTTGTCTCCGATGATGAACTTCGTTTTGGGGCTGTAAGGCTTGGCAGACGCGTTCTTGTGCTCGTTCATGAGCCTTTGCCACTCGAGTTCGATGGGCTGGGCTTTCGGAGCGGCTTCCTTCTTCGAGCGTGACGCTGAAGCCGCCTTCTTCGTGGGATCCTTCACGCCTTTGGCTCCCCGGTAGGAGTGCTACTTTTTGCAGGTTCGGCATTGGACCTTGACGATGCGATCACCCGTCATGGCGACGATGACGTGGCCCAGATCCATTTTGCAGCTCGTGCAATAGGCCAGAGTCTCTTTACCGACGGCGGTACCCAGCTTGCTCACGAAAATCTCCCAGTTGACTGAAATTGGATGCTTTTTTGGTTATAGTGGGAACCAGGATGGAAAATCAAGCGCCTAAAGCGGAGCCAGTCACCCGAGAGTCGCTGCTGGAGCAGGCGAAGGGGACAAGCGCCTCGCCGGGCGTCTACCTCATGAAGGACGCTCAGGGCGTGATCCTTTATGTAGGCAAGGCCAAGAGCCTTCGAAGCCGGCTTTCTTCTTATTTCCTGCCAGCAGTTCATCCGGTGGCCAGGACCGAGATGATGGTTTCGAGGGTGAACCGCTTCGATGTGATCTTGACGGAAACCGAAGCCGAAGCGCTGATTCTCGAATGTACGCTGATCAAGAAGCATAAGCCGAAGTTCAATGTCCGTCTCAAGGACGACAAGGCGTATCCTTATCTCAAGATCAGGACCGATGATCCTTTTCCGCGAATCGAATGGACTCGAAGGGTCAAACGGGACGGCGCACGCTATTTCGGCCCATTTCCGTCCGCCTGGTCGGCCAGGCAGGTCATGGTCCTACTGAACGAGACGTTTCGCCTCCGCGACTGCTCCGACAACACCTTTCGGCACCGGAGCCGGCCCTGCATCCTCTACCAGATGGGCAAGTGCGCTGGCCCTTGCGTGGGCAAGATCGACAAGCAGGGCTATGCCGAAGCGATTGAACAGGTGATCGGGATTCTCGAGGGCAAGGCCGATGCCTTGATGGACACGCTTCGCAAGGGGATGGAAGAAGCGTCCGAGCGCGAAGAATTCGAGAAGGCCGCTGAGTATCGCGACCAGATCCGCAACCTCGAGCTCGTGACCGCGACGCAGGTCGTGGATGAGGCAGGTACGTTTCGCGACCGCGACGTCATCGGGCTTGCCCGCCAGGATACAGAGGCGCATGGCGTGGTGCTCCAGGTCAGGAACGGGCGGATGATCGCGGTTCGGCACTTCCATCTTCAGAACACCGATCCCGGCCTCTCCAATGGGGAGATCCTCTTCGAGTTCCTGGCCCAGTATTATCTCTCGCTCGAGCAGGAGCGTTCGCAAGCCGAGCTCGAGGGGGGGGTGGACGGGCAGGCTCCGGCGCGTCCCAAGGAAATCCTGCTCCCAGAGGCGCCGAGCGACTTGGATTTGCTGGAGCGTTCGGTCGGAGCCACCGTGAGAGTCGAGGAGTCCACCGTCGATGCCCAGCTTCTGGGGGTCGCTCGATCCAACGCTCAATCCGCGCTCGAACAGGCGCACAAGAAGGTTCAGGGCCCCGGAGTTCAGGCGCTCGAGGAAATCCAAGAAAAGCTCCACCTGCATCGCCTTCCTCATCGGATCGAGTGCTATGACATCTCGAACATCCACGGAGCCGACGCCGTGGCGTCTCGCGTTGTTTTCGTGGATGGGGCGCCCGACAAGAATCTCTATCGCCGCTACAAGATCAAGACGGTCGAGGGCGCGAACGACTTCGCCATGATGAAGGAGGTTCTGGATCGCAGATTCTCGCGGGCGGAGGAGGCTCTCCCTGATCTGGTCGTCGTCGACGGGGGCAAGGGGCAGCTCTCCCAGGCGGTCGCGATCCTCGACGAGCTGGGGATCCAGGGAGTCGGGGTCGTGGGCCTCGCCAAGGCCCGGACCGAAAGCGACTACCGGTCCGCGGAGGTGCGTTCGTCGCAAGAGCGGATCTTCATCCCAGGGAGAAAAAATCCGGTTCCGCTGCTCCCGCACACCGGCGCCTACAAGCTTCTGACGCATGTTCGGGACGAGGCGCATCGCTTCGCGATTAGCTACCATCGTCTGCTTCGCGACAAGCGAAGCTTGAAGTCCGAAGGCCGCGACGGATAGGAGGCCCGACGGATGGCTAGGACAGCCGGCGGCTGGCGATCAAGCGATCAGGGTATTCCAAGCATTTCGGGCAGGATCAGCCCTCGGCGAGGAATTCAGTGACAAAGCCCGGGGCAGGGGAGTTCTTCACCTGCTCGGGAGCTCCCTGTTGCGCGATCTTTCCCTGGTTGAGAACGACGACATGGGTGGACATCTCGAACGCTTCGCGCTGGTCGTGGGTGACGTAAAGAATCGTCATCCCGATCTTGCGGTGGATCTCGCGGATCTCGCGGCGCATCTCCGCGCGAAGCTTGGCGTCCAGATTCGATAGCGGCTCATCCAGGAGAAGGACTGGCGGATTCATTGCGAGGCCGCGGGCGAGGGCGACGCGCTGCTGCTGCCCTCCGGAGAGCTGGTTGGGATATCTGCCCCGGAGCTCCTCGAGATGAACGAGGCTGAGAGCGTCGTTCACTCGGCGAGCGCGCTCTTCGGCGCTGATCGATCTCTTGCGTGCGCCGATCCTGAGGGGATAGCTCACGTTTTCCTCGACGGTCATATGGGGCCAGACGGCGTAGGATTGAAAGACCATGCCCAGGCCTCGTTCTTCTGGGGGCAGGTTCACCTCGGCGCCGAAGACTTTCTTCCCACCCAGGAAAAGCTCGCCGCTCGAGGGAGTCTCCAGCCCCGCCACGATGCGGAGCAAAGTCGTTTTCCCGCAGCCGCTGGGACCCAGGAGCGCCACGAAAGCGCCGTCGGGAATCTCCAGGTCGAGAGGATGAAGCACGGTCTTCGGGCCGTACGACTTGGTGATCGCTTTCAGTCTCAGGTCGCTCATGGGGTTTCCTCTCTTTTCTGAGTCGCGACTCCGACGATCACCGCCACCGTGAGCAGCATCCACGCGAGCGCAGCCGCGGAGGGTTGGTCATGGTACTCTTGCAGCTCGAAGAGCACGGTGCCCAAGGTCGCCGCGCCCGGGCCGGTCAGCAGGACGCTCATGGTCAGTTCGGTGAGCATCGGAAGCATCGCCAGAAGCCACGCTCCACCCAGCGTCTTCCTCAGAAGCGGCATCCAGATCGTCGTCAAAAGCTCTCGGGTCCGCGCGCCGCTCACCCGCGCCGCCTCTTCGAGCGCGGGATCCACTTGCTGGTAAGCGGCGACCATCGATCTGGCTCCCACTGCCGCGTACTTCAAGCCGTAGGCGATGGCCATGAGGAGCAGGGGATAGTTGGTTTCGAGCCCGAATCCGCCGAGCACCGTGGCCGAGTAAATGATCACGATGGCGAGCACCGTCCCCGGAGTGGCGAACGGCACGCCGAGGAACTCGATTGTCAACTGAGCCCAGGCCTTGCGCTTTCGAACGGCAAAAAATCCCAGGATGAAGCCGCCGACCACGACCAGGGTGGCGACGAGCGTGGCGAGAAGGATCGAGTGGACGAGCGCGGATTGGAAGTCCGGGAGCGAGAGCACGCGCTCGATGTTCTTGAGAGTCCATCCGGATGGAGCGTACTTGCCGGCCACTGGAGCGAGCGCGGAAATCCCCAGGGCGAACCAGGGGAGCGCGACCGTGAGCCCGAGTAATCCCCAAACAGTGCCTGCGGCGGGCAGTTTCCAGGCGCCGAGGTCAACGCGGCTGGCGCGAGAGGATTTCGCGCCGGCGATCGCGCCGCCGCGCTTTCGCTGAAGCCGGGTGAGATAGGCCGAGAAGAGGAGGACCACGATGGCCAAAGCCAGAAGCAGCAGCGAAAGCTGGAGACCCGTAGCCAGGCCCGCCGCTCCGCCGATCTTGAGCTGGGAGTAAATCAGGGTGGTCAGGGTGAACTGCCGCACCGGGAGCCCCAGCAGCGCCGGAACCCCGAACGATGAGATCGTGTAGAGGAAGGCCATGCAAATGCCGTTGACCAATGATGGCCAGAGCAAGGGAAAGCTCACGTCGCGAAAAACCCGGCCTGGAGACGCGCCGCTCATCCGCGCCGCCTCTTCGAGCGCCGGATCCAGTCTTTCGAATCCCGCTCGCAGCTCGAGAAACGGAAAGGCGAACGCGACCGAAGCCTCGACCAGAGTGATTCCCCAGAACCCGTAGCTCCCCGTGCCCGGCAAGAGATCCTTGAGCAGGCCCACGGTCGGGTTCCCGAGGACGACCCATGCCATCCCAAGGAGATAAGCGGGAAGCGCGTAGGGGACCGAGAGCAGGCCCGCGACCATCCTTCTTCCGGGAAACTCGGTGCGTGAGACCAGCCAAGCGGCCAGGATCCCTGCGGCGCCCGAGATCAGCGCGGTCGAGAGACTGATTCCCAATGAGTAAATCGTGGCGTCGATGATGGCCTGGGTATTCAATGAAAGACGGCCTCGGAGAATTTGCCTTTGATCTGGTCCCGCGCCATATAGAGCTCTTTCAGAAGCTCTGGGCTCCAAGGCATCATTTGTTCCTTAAGCTCGGCCCAAGGCTTCGCGTTCTCTGGAGCCGGAACTCCCTGGAGCATCGAGTACATCCCGCCCTTGACGATCGCTTTTTGAGCCTCTTCAGAGAAGAACCAGTCGTAGATTTTCTTCGCGATCTCCGGGTTCTTGCTGTCTTTCATGATCGAAATGGGGCTAGGGACGGGAATCGTTCCGTCGGTGGGGTAAGCCGCCCGAACCGGCGACCCTCTCCCTTGGGCCTTTAGGATGTTCTCCAGCAGGACGATTCCGACCGGCCGCTCCTTGGTCTCGATCCGGTTGATGACTGAGCTATTGCCTCCCGCGGCGATCAGATCGTTCTTTCTCGCCCGGGTGAAGTAGTCCCATTCGAAAACCTTCGAAAGCAGAGCCACGGCCGTGAAATTCGTGCCTGACTCAAGCGGGCTTCCCATTGATAGCTTGTTCTTCCACTTGGGGTCCAAAAGGTCCTTCCAGCTCTGTGGGATCTCCTCGGGCTTGGTCAGCAGTTCCGAATTGTAACCGATCACCATCACCGGCACGCGCACGGTCACGAACGCGTGATCGGGATCGCGAAATTGGGGGGGCACGTCCTTTGCTGCGGGACTTTCGTAGCTCAGGAGCTTCCCGGCTTCCTTGAGTTCCAGGTACCAGAACGGATCGCTCGTCAAAAGCAGGTCCGCGTTGGTGCCTCCGCCTGCGAGCTCGGTGTTGACCTTGCTGGCGACGTTCTCGCTCCCGCCTTGGTACCAGTTGATCTTCACATCGGGCACGGCGGCGCGAAGCATCGGGTCGAGCTCCGCGATCACCTCCTTGTAGAGGCTGGTGTAGATCCAGACTTGCTTTTTCTTGGTGCAGCCTGAACCCAGGACAATAATCGCCAAAGTAGCCATGAGCAGAGAGATCTTGCGCAT
>CAYNDM010000185.1:5848-6635 GCA_964395265.1 uncultured Bacteriovoracaceae bacterium | reverse complement strand
CTCATCATGTAACCGAGCCAGTTACACAAATTCTGGGACGCTCTCCCGGATGACGAGGCTGATCGCGGAACTGATGAAACTCAGCACGTCGTGAAGCTCACAAAAGATTATGAGATGCAGGCCACTGAGGTCACGCAGCTCCAGTATTTCTTGGTGATGGGCCGCAATCCTTCAAATTTCAGGAAAAAGAAAGATTGCGACGAGAATAACTTCGAGGTGATCATGGGATTGGGTCTCTGCTCCAATCACCCCGTTGAAAACGTCTCGTGGAATGACGCTCAGAAATTCATTACGAAGCTGAACCAGATTCAAAACAAATACGTGTATCGCCTTCCGACGGAAGCGGAGTGGGAATACGCCACTCGCGGTGGACTCTCCTCCGGTTTCCCTTACTCGTTTGGGTTCAATGAAACCAACTTGCTCGACGAACATGGCTGGTACTATGGAAACTCAAATAACCGCACTCATGCGGTGGCTTCCAAGAAGGCCAACCCCTACGGGCTCTATGACGTTCACGGCAACGTGTG
Source organism: uncultured Bacteriovoracaceae bacterium (assembly GCA_964395265.1). GTDB lineage: Bacteria > Bdellovibrionota > UBA1018 > UBA1018 > UBA1018 > CAYNDM01. Next base: position 6,108 of record CAYNDM010000185.1, on the reverse strand, counting down.
GGAGTGGGTGCAGGATTTCTACGGTGAATACCCGAAGAGTTCTGTGACGGATCCTACGGGCGCCACGACGGGCTCGGACCGCGTGATCCGTGGCGGCAGTATGACCGGATCTGCGCCGAGCCTGCGTTCCGCCAATCGCAACGGCATCGGGCCTGGGGACCGTTACTTCAGTGTCGGTTTCCGCCTTGTGAGGACCCGGAAGTAATTCTTGGCCCTTTTACCCTTGACCCCTTGACTGTCTTTCTAGCTGAAGCCAAGTG
>CAYNDM010000185.1:0-5838 GCA_964395265.1 uncultured Bacteriovoracaceae bacterium | reverse complement strand
CCCGCGTCCCCCTTTCTCTGTCTTTCTTCTGTCCCCCAGGGCCCCCGGGGCCTCCGGCCCGCTAAACGGGGGCGCTAGCCCCTCGGTCACGTTGGCGTAAGCCAAAAATTCTGGCTCTTCGGACATCCGGGTGGGTTGAGCTGACTTGAAGGGCAAGGCTCGGTGCGTTTGACGCGGCACTTGCGGAGTTTGGGTTTGAGAGATCAATATTGCGCGTATGCGCGATATTGATCTCTATCAGTTGCTCCTGGGTCTCACCTCCCCATGGCGGGTCACTTCAGTCGAGGTGGCTCAGCCTGTCCCGCCTTCGCATCTGGGCGAGATCACCGTGCGGGTGGAGTACCCTTCCAACGAGAAGCTTCATTGCCCTGAGTGTGAGGCGATCGTGCCCGGCTACGATTCCAGGCCCAGACGCTGGCGGCATCTGAATACCATGCAATGGAAGACTTTCATCGAGGCCGACGTCCCGCGTGTGAACTGTTCAGAACATGGCGTGAGGCAAATTCGTGTCCCATGGGCGGAGGACCAGAGCAGGTTTACTGCGATGTTTGAAGCCTTCACCATCGACGTGCTCCAGTCAGTGAGGTCCAAGGTTCAAGCCGAACGGCTTGCTGGCATCTCCTGGGATCAGGTCGACCATGTGATGGATCAGGCGGTTTCACGAGGGCTTGCTAGGCGTGAGATCGAGGAGATCCCATATCTCGGGATTGACGAGAAGAGCTTCGGCAAAGGCCATGATTATGCCTCAGTGCTTTGCGATCTCACCCGACACCGAGTCCTAGACGTCGTGCCGGAGCGTAAAAAAGCTGTGGCAATTGCGCTCTTTCAGACGATTCCAGAAATCCATCGAGCGGCGGTAAAGGCAGTGGCCATGGATATGTGGGAGAACTTCATGGACGCCAAGGCCGAAGTATTGCCTAACGCCGAGACCGTACATGACAAGTTCCATGTCGTCCGTGAGCTGACGAAGGCTGTCGATACAGTCCGCAAGGGAGAGCACCGGCAGATGAAGCGCGATGGAAAACCCGAGCTGCTGAAGAAGACGAAGTACCTCTGGCTGAAAAACCCCGGGAACTGGACGGACAAGCAGCGGGAACACTTCGAGAGCCTCAAGGTCGACGCGCTCCAGGTGGGTAGGGCATGGTCCATCAAGGAAGCCTTCGAGGGCTTCTGGGAGTACCACTACGCGGGGTCAGCTCGGAAGTTCTTTGATCGCTGGTACTTCTGGGCTACCCATTCGCGGTTACCTGCAATCATCGAGGCCGCGCGCACTCTCAAGCGCCACCTGCCAGGACTGCTCGCATACTGCAAGCACTGCATCACCAATGCGGTCGCCGAAGGGATGAACTCAAAGATCCAGCTCATCAAGGCCAATGCCCGGGGCTTCCGTAACTTCGAGAAGTACATGTTGTAGATACTTTTCAATTGCTTCGACCTCATGCTATACCCACACGGAACCCGGTAGAAGCAAAAAGAGAATGAATTCCGCGCAGGCCGCTTCCCCCTAAAGAGAATGCCGAAGGCCCTTCTCATTCCCAAGGTTCGCATTTGAGTTGAAGGCCCGCAATTGAAGCCGGATCGGATCGTTCCGGGATCTCCTGGGTTGCGGAACGATCAGCTTGCGGCGATCATTGAGAAATGACTCGCATCTCGGCTCTCGTATTCCTCGCTTCGGCGATTTCCTTCCTGGCGCTGGTGACTCCGGCGTCTGCCTCGATTCATTCCCTTTCGCCTTCGCTCGCGCCCGATATCCTCTCTGAATCGGTGCCCTTGGCGTTCGCTCCCAATGATTTCACTGGGGATGATTTCGTGATCGAGTGGGTTGGATCCGCGCCAGAAGGGGTGAGCGTGACTCTCTTGTCAAACGGCTTCGAGTGGGTGAGGGTGGCTGAAGTCCTGGTCCTCCCGCGAGGCAGATTGCGAGTGGTGATCGACGACGCGACGGCAGGGGTCGTGACCCACGCCGGATTCACGCAGCACTTCGTCTTGGATGAGGCAAGCGGGCGGCTTGAGGCGCAAGTTCCCGTGGCGTTGCTCTCGAGCGAAAAGAACCAAATCCAGGTGAGCTTCAACCGAAAAGGAAAGATCGTCCAAAGCTCCTTGAGAGTGCGTTTCAGTCCGAGGAAGAAATATCCGGAAACCAAGGTCTACACCGATCCCAGTTGTTCTCCGTTCGATGTTCAGGCCGTCCAAGCGGAGCTGAAGGATGATAGTTGGGCGCTCGTCGGGTGCCGATTGGTGGCGGCTCAAGGCGAGGAGCACAGGACTTCAAGCCTGGAGCTTTTTGTTTTTTGGGACAATGCTGGCGAGGTGATCGAGGTCGAAGGTTTTCCAACTACCTCGACTTCAGTATCGGTCTGGCCTTTACGGATGCGATCCAAGCCTGGCAAGGTGACGTTGAAGAGCGCCGGGCAGGCCTTGACCCTGAGATATCATACCGCCGAGCGTTTCAATTTCGGGTTCATTGGCGCGGGGATCGGACCCTATGTCTACACGTTCACTTCGCCAGAAAAGGGCGTCAACACGATCGCTCCGCTTCTGACTTTGTACGGCAGCTATTTCTTCAGTGAGGGACTGAGACTGGTCGCCTTCGATGCCATGCCGATCAGCCGGACTTTCTACACCGACTTCGGCGTCTATCTGAACATGGAGTATTTTCTGGGACTGGATCGCCGCTTTCTGATGAACCTGATGCTTGGCGGGCACATGATCGCATTCAAATCGCTTGGGGACATGCGCTTCCAGATCGGTGCTCCCCAGGGCGTCGAATTCATCTTCCGCGATTTCCTCGGCAAGAACCGAAACCTCGCCGCGGGAGCGTTCGCGCAGCCCAAAATCAACGAAAAAGTCTATTACAACCTCTGGCTGCGCTGGGGTTCGCCTGCGCTCTTCGGTGAGTTTAATTACATCGCTCTGCAGGAGAACCTGGGCGATCACCTGGTGTATTCCCGTAGCGTCGGTTTCTCGCTCGGCTTTCCGCTCGCCCGTTTTTTCTAACCTGAGCGCGATCCCGGTTACGCTGGTCGCTCACTTCTTCCTTGGATGAAGGCCGTGCTCTTTCAGCTTGGTGTAGAGGTGGGAGCGATCCATACCCAGCGCGAGGGCCAGTCGGCTGATATTGCCTTCGTTCTGCTCGTATCCCTCGGCCAGGATCTGCCTCTCGAACGAAGCCACGCGATCGTAGAAACTCTCGCCTTGGGTCTGCCCTGAAGTCGGCTGCGTTTTGTTGGAGTTTTTGGAGGCTTCGCGAATCTTCGGCGGAAGATCCGAGATGTCGATCTCAGGCGAGGCGCACATCGCGAGTGTATAGGCGACCACGTTGCCCAGCTCACGGACATTGCCAGGCCACGAGTAGGCTTGCAGTAAGGCGATGGCTTCCTCGGTGAACTCGATCTCCGCCCGGTTCTTCTGGACGAAGTGCTGGAGCAACAGGGGAATGTCCTCCTTGCGCTCTCGGAGCGGCGGCAGTTCGATGGGGATCACGTTGATCCTCTGGAGGAGATCGTCCTTGAAGAGTCCCTTTTGGGCGAGTTCGTCCAGATTCTTGTTGGTGGCGCAGATCACGCGAAAGTCGAGCTGGAGAGTTTTGCAGGATCCGAGACGCGTAATCTCCTTCTCCTGCAGGACCCGGAGCAGCTTCGCCTGGATGTCCGGAGGCATGTTGGCGACCTCGTCGAAATATACGATGCCGCCATTCGCTTCTTCGAATATTCCCTTGGTGCTGCGTTCCGCTCCCGTGAAGGCGCCTTTTTCATGGCCAAACAGGTGGCTCTCCGCCGTCGAGCTCTGAATGGTCGAAGAGTCGACCGCCACGAATGGCTCGAGCGCCCCGTCCGACAGCGTCTTTCTCAGGAGTCTGGCGACGACTTCTTTGCCCGTCCCGGTTTCCCCTTGGATCAGCACGTTCGCGGGGCTGAGCTTGATTCGTTCGATGGTCTTTCTCAGGTGCTGGATCGCGGGGCTCTCACCGAGCAAGAGGTGCTTTCTCTGCGTCGATAGTGCCTCGAAGTTCTGCTGCTCGCGTCGCCTCTTTAGAGACCGCGTCTCGAGCACGTTCGCGAGAGTGTGCATCAGGTCGTTCGGGTCGAAATCCTTGGGAACATAATCCGAGGCCCCGAGGCGCATCGCTTCGCGTACGATATCGAAGGCAGTCGCCCCGCTGCTCATGACGATCGCCGCATCGGGCTCGGCTGCCTTGATCTTTGGAAGATAACGCAATCCTTCGTCGGGGGTGCGCATTTGAACGTCGAGGAGCACGACGTCCACCGCTTCGTTCCGTAGGATCGTGATCGCCTCGTCGCCGTTGTATGAAGACTTGCAATCGAACTGTCCCTTCAAAGCATGCTTCACGGCCAAGTGGAACAAGGAATCGTCGTCACAGATCAGGAGCTGGGGTAGTCGCGGTCTCATGAGCCCTCATTCGAGGAGGTATGCGGTCATATCCGATCTATTTTAAATATCGGGACAATAAACTTGGTCTCGTCCGCCCGACTGTAGGGCGCAAGGACCTACTGTAGTCTCTCCCCAACACTCCGGTTTGTAAAGATCGACTCCTTCCCATGAAACTTTCAGGCAAGTTCACTGCTTGCAGGCATCGCTCATCCGGATGGAGTGCTGGCCCGGTGATTGCTCCAGCCTGGGTTCCCGTACTGAGGAGGGAAAAGTATGGATTTTGAACACGAGTTTCGCATGCCACTGGAGATCGCCAAAAGATCCGACGCGACGGTGCTGATCATGGGTCCCACCGGGACGGGAAAATCGACTTTGGCGCGGGAGATCCACGATTCGGGAACGAGACAGAACCAACCCTTCGTGACGGTGAATCTGGCTACTGTTCATGAAAACACTCTGGAGTCCGAGCTCTTTGGCCACGAAAAAGGAGCCTTCACGGGGGCGGACGCCCGGCGGGTGGGCCGTCTCGAGATGGCTCGGGGAGGAACTGTATTTCTGGATGAGATCGGGGAGCTGAGTCCGAGACTTCAAGCCAGGCTTCTCGAGTTCCTTCAATCAAGGACCATCATTCCTGTGGGTGGGAATCGCGAGATCGCTCTTAATGTGCGGGTCATCGCGGCCACTCATCAGGATCTCGAGAGGGCAGTGCGTGCCGGCACGTTTCGCGAAGATCTATTTTATCGTCTCCGCCTGCTCCCGATACGGACTTTGCCCTTGATCGAGCGGACTGAGGATTTTGACTCCATCGTGCATGACTGCCTCGAAGCCGTCTGCCGGGAGGCGAAACGCTCCATCCTGAGGCTTAGTGAGGATGTGGCGCGCAGGCTTGAGGCCCATCATTGGCCCGGCAATTTTCGGGAGCTGCGCAATGTCCTTGAATATGCGGTCTTGGCCAGTTCGGACGGCGTGATCCGAGTCGAGTACTTGCCGGCCTGGTTCGTGCGAGGGCGGTCAGATTCGGCGACAGCAACAGAGTCGGACGACTCGGCACAGCTGGGAGTCGCGGAGTTCAAGCTCTCTATGAGCTATGACGAAAGCATCGGTCGCTTCGAGAGGGAATTCCTACTGCGAGCCCTGAACAGAAACCGCTGGCGAATCAATCGTACCGCCGCAGCGATTGGTCTCAATAAGGCCACCCTGATCCGGAGAATTCGCGCCTACTCCATCCATCCAAACTAGACTTGGAGATTGACGCCTAGTGTTATAACTCGATGATAGGACTGCGGAAAAATTTCGCAAGAAACGCAAAAAAACCTATTGCGGGCTTTCAGAAGTTTGGGCTATTAACTCGGAACTCGTCGCTATCAAGAAGTTTCGCACGCTCTTCGAAAGCGGCTTGATCTTTGACAACTTGGGATGAATTTTTTGAAAGAGATGGTGAATGGG
>CAYNDM010000184.1:0-6649 GCA_964395265.1 uncultured Bacteriovoracaceae bacterium | reverse complement strand
TCTACCGTTTCGATCCCGACCTTCGACAGGAACATGGACTCGATGCGCTCCGCGACCAGAGTCGAGCCAGGCTCGGCCACACAAAGCTTCTACGACCGGAACCGGACCAGCTTTTCATTGAACGGAAGCACTTCGGAGATCACCTCGGGAATGTGGATGTCGATCAGCACCCTGGCCGGTTACTATTGCGACGATCTCTACTCGAGCGAGCTGGCGAAGTCGGCATCGAATCGTTTCTACTACAAGGACATCAATCTGGGTTCCTCCAACAGCTCCGACTTCGTCGAGAAAGTCGCGCATCGATTGGCACTGGGCTCCTGGGGCCGTGCGCCTACCCAGGAGGAGCAATCCTACTTCGCGGGAGCGCTGAGCGAGGCCGGTTTAGGTGGATCGACCTTGAACGCGACCCAAACACGATCGGCTCTGTTGTTGATTTGCACGGGAACGCTGGCCAGCCTGGCAGCGAGCGTGCGGTGAGGGAACTATGAGAAAAAAGAGCGAAAAGAAAGAAAGCTCCGTGTTCCTCTACGACGACCACAAGCTCGTCACTCGCCGGGACTTCCTCGCAGCGGGAGCGATTCCGTTCGCCGCCTCGATGTTCGCGCCCACGCTGCTTTCTCTTCTGCTCCGGTCCAATGAGGCTCATGCGGCCTGCCCAAGCGGCGAGGGAACGGGCCCGTCGCTTCCCGCGTTTATCCAGTTCAATCTCGCCGGGGGAGCCATGCTTGGCGCCAATTTCATTCCCCGCAGGATCGACGGAACCTTCGCTCCGAACATGAGCCTGATGGGAGTGGGAGGAGCGAGCGCGTTGACCGGGAACACGGCCACCGAGTTCGGTGTCACCGATGGCTTTCTGAGCACCTCAGGGCTTCTCGCGGGAATCCGGGCCAGCGCGAGCGCAGCAACCTTGGCCAACACCACGATCGTAGCGATCGTCGCTCGAGGCCGCGACGACACGAACGTGAACCGGCTGGATATCAGCGGATTAGTCACCGCCGCGGGCAACGCCGGAACGAAGCTTCCGAATCTGAGCACCAGCAACTTTCAGCAGTCCCCTACGCTGCTGAAACCGCCCACGCCTTTGCGGGTAACCAGCTACGACGACGTCAGGTCAGCGAGCGGAGTCGAGGGACCGATCGGAAACCTGGGAAAATCCTTCGCCGAAGCCACCTTCAAGCTGGTCCAAAGACTGAGCGAATCCGAGGCGAACCGACTGCTTTCGAGCCAGGTGAGGAACGCCGGCGAGCTCAAGGAGCTCATCGGATGCGCGACCTCGGCGAACGCCACTCTCGCCGCGCAGGATCGCCCGGCGACGGATCCCCGCGAGGTCGCGGCCATCGCGAACGTCTGGGGGATCACGGGCGGCGGCAACCCCACGAATCCGCGGAACGAAAGCGTCGTTTTCGCCTCACTCGTCTATAATGCCCTGATCGGGCAGACCGGCCCGGTTCGCCTTGAAAAAGGCGGATACGACTACCACAACAATACCCGCACGACAGGCGATGCCCGGGATACCGAGGCCGGAGTCATCTGCGGCAGGATTCTCGAAAGCGCCTCCGCGCTCAATCAGCCTGTTTTTCTCTATCTGTCGACCGACGGCGCCTGCCGCTCGGAGGAGTCCGCCTCGATCAGCGCTCCTTGGGTCTCTGACCGGGGACAGGCGGGCGTAACCTTGATCTTGGTCTACGATCCGTCCGGAAGGCCCACGACCGCCGTGAGGAGTGGCGCGAATCTCCCCAACCAGATCGGCTATCTGACCAATGGCCAAGCCGCCGACGAAAGCTTCACCAGCGGATGGAACGACGAGCGAGCCGGACTCGCCGTGTTCGCTAACTACCTGGCTTGGGCGAGGCCGTCGGATTGGAGGACCTTGTACAACCAGGTCATCAGCTCGAACAATCTCACCCAGCTTTTGAGCACGACTGGAGCGAACAACGAGCTTGATCGGGTCTTGAGGCTCTGATCCAGGCGCATTGAGGGACGTTATGAAGACCGAGAAGGCGAAAACTTTGATCCTGGCAGGCTTGCTGACATTGGGCAGCTCCGCCTGCATGCTCACGGACCCAGTCAAGGAGAGAGATGGAGCTTTCATCGAGTTCCAATCAGATTCTTCGGGAGCTTCTGAAACCTGCGGATTCCGGGGATTCTCCTACTTCGTCCAGCCCATGCTGCGAAGCAACTGCATGAATTGCCACTCGGGATCGGGTCCCGGTCCGGGAGACTTCGCCTCCTCGAACCGGACATCAGCGTATTTCAGCGCGAAGTCTCGAAGCTCTTTCGCGAACGCCGCGAACTCCCTATTGGTCAGCAAGTCCTCGGTATCGGGTCACGGAGGCAACTGCTCCACCTGCGGCTCGGAATGGGGCCAGACCTTGAGCAGAGCGATCGCCCAGTGGGCGGAGGCCGAGCTCGAGAACCCGACGGTCTGCTCCGCCCTGCCGGGATCGGGCGCAAGCGGTTTCGATGACGGCGACTTCAATCCTTCCGAAGGAACCGAGGTCACGGTGGTTCCCGAAGGCCTCTCTCGATTCTCCGAGCCTGGAGGGACCCATGCGATCCTCCGTCTTCACTGCTCGGAATGCCACCTGGGCGGAAAGCTCGCCGCATTCGCTCCGTTCGGCGACAACGATTCGCTCACAGCTTACAAGGCCGCCAAGCCCAGGGTCAATTTCGTCGAAATCGCCTCTTCCCAGCTTTTGAATCGCGCCAAGAACGCCAATCACTGCGGCATCTGCGGGGATGCGGCGCTGGTTTCAGCGCTCACTGCCCGTATTGAGGACTGGAGGAATGACGAGATCTCGGGCGCCGCCGCTTCACGAGTCAGACTCGATGAGAAGCTCATCGGGATCTCGTCGCCCGGACAAAGCGTTTCGCTGCGATGGGACCTCGGAAGCGAGTCCAGCGTATCCGATCAACGCCTGAATGGCGCCGTCTTCGAGGTGGACGTGAGCGTCCATAGCTCAGGCACCGTGTATCTCTTCACGGCCCCGCGGATCCACACCGCAGGCTCCGCAATTCGCGTCAAGGCGATCCGCTTCCTCCGCGACGGAGCGGAGGACCCGCTCATCGCGACTTTCACCACCGTGGATCAGGTCGTGCCGGCAAATCGCTCTCCCGGGCCCGTGCTTTCGGGAGGAACGGCGCTGGCGCCTATTAGCGAAGCTCCAGGCGAGTCTGTCGGATTCACTTTCGAGATCCTCTCGGCGCAGTAGAACGGATTGAACCGCGTCGCGACCGGAGCCGTCAGCCCCGAGCCATCAGAGCTCGATCACGGTCCTGAGCGCTACGAACTCCTCGCCCACCTTCCCGGCGCGTTCTTTCACGTCGCGGCTGTACTCGGCTTGCAGCTGCACGAACGAAGGCCGATAGATCACCGATCCCCCCAGGATCGTTCGATCGGTGACAGCCAGCACGCGATCGTCCTGCTGCACGCTCCCGCCTCGGGCCAGCAGTTTCCATTTCTCTCCCATGGGCACCCCGAATTCGCCGTAAAAGCCGCCTCTTCGGATCGCATCACCCGGGATCCCGACCCGCATCGCGGCGACCCCCGCCCGGATCTGCGCGATCTGAAGCTTGAGCTGCACGTCCGCGCCCACGATGGTGGCCCGGTGGCTCTCGCTCTCGCCCTTGTCGTTCCAGCGGCCGGTGAAGAACGAGCCACCCAATCCGAGCTTCCCGGCGATCAAAGCATGAACCCTGCCTCCAATGGCTTTGTCCTGGTTATTGTCGGTCGCCAGGGTTCCCGTTCCGGCGAAAGACGGATACGGATTGCCTGGGTTCACCGGATCCTGCCCCCCGTCCTGAAACCCGTTGACGACGTACAGATGCGAAACCAGCTTCAGCGCGCGCCTTTCGATCAGATCGAACTTCACGCCGACCCCAAGATCGGTCCAAAGGTCCGGAAGGAACGGGTCCGTGCCGGGAGGAGCGAGCGTGGAGACGTTGACTCGCCCGCCGAAGAGATTGTGCGGGGAGAGATCATCAAATGGAATCCAGATCTTCCCCAGGCGCAACTGCAGCCAAGGCAAGGCCTGCCAGTCGAGCTCGTAAAAGGTCGGGCTGCCGCGCGCGGAGCTCACGTCGAACGAGAATTGCACCTTTTCATCGGGCAGCACATCCAAAAACAGAAAACTGTGAAAATTGGCGAACGTGAGCGTCGTCACGCCAGAAAGCGAGTAAAGCGCCAGATCGAAATAGACCTTGAACGCCTTTTCGGTCGAACTCGCATGGCTCGCATGCGGGCCGTCGGACAGCTTCGAAAGATCGATGGTCTCAGCCGCGCTCTCTCGCGGAGCCGTTCTTTCTTGCGATTGAGGCGCTACCCGCTCCTGGGGAACCGCTCTCGGCCGGGCCGTCCTCTCCCGCGAGGTCGCCCTTTCTCTCGCCGCCGCCTCTCTCATTCTTCTTTCCCGATCGGGGCGATCACGAAACGCCAGCTCCAAGGGGCGGGCTTCGATCTTCTCATCCGCTGAATACGGCGCTGCTGAAGAAGAAGGCGCTGCGCATATCATCGCCGCGGCAGCTGCGGCGCTCATCCATGCACCTGATCTGACTCGGTTGCTCACCCTTCCATGATGACCGTCCGCTCGCGAGAAGCAACGAAGAAATTCCGTCAGCGGGCCTCACGGCAAACGGATTGCAGAGCCTCGGAGCATGACGATGGAAACGAGCTCCCCACAGACGATCTGGATCCTCTGCGCGAGCTACCCCGGCGCCCGGATTTTCAGACTGGACTCGGATGACGATGCGATCCGCTTTCACAAGGAGATCCCCAATCTCGAGGGCACCTATCCCGATTCCGACCATTTGGCCTCCACTTACGAGAACGACAGCTTCATCTCCGAAGTCGCCCGTGAGATGGACTTGCTGGTCACTCGGGAAGAATCCGAAGACGGATTGATCCTCTGCGCCGATCCGGAGATGCTCGAAGCGCTCAGAAGCGGCTTATCCAATGCGGTTCATCATCGCATCCTGGGCACCGTCGACATGGACTTGTACTCCGTGAACGAAAGCGACTTGATGACCTACGTGAAGGACATCGTCGATCCAAGCAATACGCGATTTAGCCGTCAGGCGGCGTGAGTGCGTTTTTTCCCTCGAAACGCTATTCCTAGTGGCGTCAAAAACCCGACACGCTTAGACGCGGGTCAACACTGCGATCAGAGTGCCTCGATCGAGAAGATACTCCTGTGCGAGTACGCTGATTCTCGCGTATAGTTACGATATGACAGACCAAATCTTCAGCTATGCAATCCCGTTGATCGTCCTGGCAGTACTCGCCCTCGGCTTCATCGGCGCCCCCTTCTGGGCGTGGACGCTGCTCGCAGCAGCTGCGCTCTGGGTCTTCCAGGCGCCGGAATGGCTGTGGATCGCCGCTGGCATCGTCGCGGTGATCGGGAATATCAAGCCAATCCGCAGGACCTTGCTTTCCACGCCGTTGATGAGCGCGATGGTGAAGTTCAAAGTCCTTCCCAAAATCTCCGAAACCGAGCGAGTCGCGCTTCGGGCGGGCGACGTTTGGATCGAAAAAGATCTCTTCTCCGGAAAGCCCGATTTCAAACGGATTCTGAACGAGGCTTACCCCCAGCTCACCGCTGAAGAACAGGCGTTCATCGATGGCCCTGTCGAAAAGCTCTGCTCGATGGTGACCGATTGGGATATCTGGAGGAATCGCCGGATCCCGGACGAAGCCTGGGAGTACATCAAGAAAGAAAAATTCCTCGGCATGATCATCCCGAAGGAATACGGCGGGCTGGGTTTCTCGGCGCTCGCCCATAGCGAGGTCATCCACAAGCTGGCCAGCCGCTCGATCCCGGTGGCCGTCACCGTCATGGTTCCGAACTCGCTGGGACCCGCCGAGCTGCTGAATCACTACGGTACCGAAGCGCAGAAGAAGCATTACCTTCCTCGCCTGGCGCGCGGGGAAGAGATCCCCTGCTTTGCCCTCACCGAACCCAACGCGGGGTCGGACGCGGGATCGATCCAGGCGACCGGCGTCGTGTTCAAGGACTCGGATGGAAGCCTCAAGATCCGTCTCAACTGGAACAAACGCTGGATCACGTTGGCGGCGATCTCCACGACACTCGGGATCGCGTTCCGTCTCAAGGACCCAGAGAACTTGCTTGGAAAAGGCGTCGATGTCGGCATCACCTGCGCGCTGGTCCCGACCAAGACACCTGGCGTAGTCGCCAACCGCAGGCATGACCCGCTTGGCGTCCCGTTCTTCAACTGTCCCACTCAAGGAAAAGACGTCGTCGTGCCGATCGACGCGATCATCGGCGGACCCGCGATGGCGGGCCAAGGCTGGAAGATGCTGATGGAATCGCTGGCCGCGGGCCGTGGAATCTCGCTGCCCGCTCAGACGACGGGCGGGGCGAAGGCCGTGTTTCGAGCCGCCAGCGCCCATGCGACCGTTCGCCGTCAGTTCGGGGTGTCGATCGGAAAATTCGAAGGCGTGCAAGAGGCCCTGGCTCGGATCGGAGGCACGGTCTACTGGCTCGAGGCCGGTCGCCGCTACACTCTGGGCGCGATCGACAAAGGCTCGAAGCCTCCCGTGATCACCGCCATGGCGAAGTACTACTTCACCGAAGCGGGACGAAGAGTGATCAACGACGGAATGGACATCATGGGCGGCGCCGCCATCTCGATG
>CAYNDM010000183.1:1545-6686 GCA_964395265.1 uncultured Bacteriovoracaceae bacterium | reverse complement strand
TCAGTCTCGAGAGCAGACGGCGAGACGTCACGGGACTCAGTCTCGAGAGCAGACGGCGAGACGTCACGGGACTCAGTCTCGAGAGCAGACGACGAAGCATCTCGGGACTCAGTCTCGAGAGCAGACGACGAAGCATCTCGGGACTCAGCGGACGGGTCGGCCTGGTGACTCAAAGTTTGACTGCGCTCGAGTTCCTCTCGATCCAGGAAAAGTGTTCGTCCATCGGCTTCACGCTCGTCGCCCTGAGCCGAGGCCGGGCTCGCGAATCCTCCACTCGTATATCCTGTAACAGTCGAATGATCCGCAACAGGTTCAACGACGCGAGTTTTGTCGTCCCGCGCTTCGTCAGCATGCTCATCATCAGCATGCACTTCCTCGGAGCGTATTTCCTCGGGACGTACTTCGCTAGTACGCGTTTCGTCGTCGGCCTCGTAAGAGAGAACAACAGTCCCCTCGCCCACCGGCGCATCCGAGCTCGGCGTGACGGGGCCCCGACTCGAAATGACCGAGTCCTGACTCGAATTGACCGAGTCCTGATTCGAATTGATAGGATCCTGGGGCGTGTACCTGCGCACGTCAGTCAACTGCTCGTTGACACCGTTGCCATCGGTTCGCCTGATCTTCGAAACTTCGATCCAGGGCACTTCCTCCGGTGGCTCGCTATCGGCGATTGACGGGCCATCGGTGGCTGACGGGCTCTCCGGCTGCACGACCACGCTCTTGGTCATGAGCTGGGTGCCTTCCGGAACAGGCGCTTCCGGATAGGAGGCAAAGCATCCCGCAAACTCCTCGATCTCGCTCAGGCGGCGCCATTGTTTGTCCCCGAAATGCTTGCTCCACGCGAACGAGTCCGCGCCAAGCTCCGCCGCCGCGATCTTCTCGAGCATCTGCTCGGTCGAGAAAGGACCTAGATGGGCGCTATGCGTAGCATCAGGGATGTACCACTTGCGTTTGGCCTGCATGCTTGAAGCTCCTCAACTCCTGTGTCGGATGAAACGCGAATGCCCTTAAGGTCCTTTGAAAGACCACCGACGAGATGAGCGGTGAAAACGCCACGAGTCTGCCCTGACAATCGGCAAAAATGGAGCAAGCCGGCCGCCCGCCTATTGGCGCGGGCGGCGCCGACTCTGGCGCTGGCGGCTGAAGAGGCCAAGCCGGCCAAGGGTGTCTTTTACCTGGATCAAGCAACGGGACGCTATTTCTCGTCGGAGAAGGCGGTGTTTTCTTTCCGGCCCATGGATGAGGCTCGCTATCGGGGCCTGATCGAAGTGAACGTCGACGAGAAAGGCTTCAAGCCCTACAACGGCTCGATCGATTTTTCTGCCGAGGGCATGCATCGGATCCGCTTCCGTATCAAGGACTCCGGCCTGAGTTGGCAGCCTGTCCAAGACTTCACGGTCTATGCCGACATGACGCCGCCCACCAGCCAGGCGAACTGGGAAGGGCCGATGCACACAAAGGGAGACCTGCTCTACATCGGGCTCAACAGCAAGCTATCGATTCTCGCCCAGGACAATCTCTCAGGCGTGGGCCGGCTGGTTTGGATTGCCGACGGAAAAGAGACTGCCATCACCAAGCCCCTGCAATTCACCAAGCACGGAGAGCAGCTCGCCTCCTTCCGAGCCGTTGACAATGTCGGAAATACGGAGGAGCCACGCAATCTGAGATTCTTCGTCGACGGCAAGCCCCCCGTGACCCAGCCTCAGATCGCGGGAGTGGCCTATGCGGATAAGAAAGACGTCTACGCCGGAACCGGAAGCTCCGTCAGCCTCATCGCGCAAGATGAGGGCGCGGGCCTCGACTACATCGAATATCAAGTCAATGGCGGGCCGATCCTGAGGTATCAGATTCCTATTCCGATCACCGCCGACAGGACCGAGATCCGTTTTCGAGGGGTCGATGCGGTGAAGAACGAGGAACCCTGGAAGGTTCTCACGGTTCTTCAGGATACGGTGGCGCCGGTCCTGTCGCTCAAAAGAGGCGGGATCTATCTTTCTTATGGAGGAAAGGTCTATGCGAGGGCCGGGTTCACCCTGGACCTGAGCGTAAGCGATCGGGAAAGCGGCATTAGCCAGATCCTGGCCAGCATCAATGGCGGGGAATACGAGCCGGTGAAGCCAGGCCGCTTCACGTTCGACAAGCCCGGCGAGCATCGCTTCAGGGTCCGCGCGATCGACCGCGTCGGGAATGTCACCGACGGTGAACCCTACTCGATTTTCGTCGACACTGAGCCTCTCAAGTCACGCCTGAAGTTCAATGCCTTCAAGGAGGAAAAGGGCGGCGTCATCCACACGCGAGTGCCTGGCCAGATCGACTTCGAGGCCGAGGACAGCGGGGTCGGCCTCGATGGCATCGAGGTGAGCTACGATGGAAAGGTCTTTCAGAAGCTCAGTGAGCCCATCAACTTCGCGACCTGGACCCAGTCAAAGCGTACGATCTATTACCGAGCCGTCGACCGCCTGAAGAACCGCGAGCCCGCCCAAGCCGTTACGGTCTTCGTGGAGGGCAAGAGCGGCGACAGCGGGCTCTTCGTCGAGACCGAGAAGCTTCCGGATGTTCCGCTTTCGGAGCTCAAAGCATCGAAGGAGAATAGCCAATGAAGGGCTCAATCACGATCGCCATCCTCCTTCTTGCCTTGACCCAGCCTCTCGCCTCGCCAAAAATTGCGGCTGCGGAGAGCAGCAAGGCTAGCAAGGTCGTCACGAAGAAAAAGTTCGTCTATCGCAGTCATACTCAGATCGACTTGACTGGACAGACGGTCCAGGGAAAAACCCGCGCCCCGGAAGTCTTTTATATTTTCCAGCGAAAGCGCTCTGAGGCCCACCACGTCGTGCGAACCCCCGATTCGTTGGGGCACCAGCACGATCTGGTGAGCGACGTCCTGAAAGGAAGTCTTCCCAAATGACGGGCGCGGCAGTTTACATTCGGGATCCCCGATCCAAAGAGGAGCAGCTGCTCGGAACCCTGGGCGAAGAGGCGGCCATCGGCCAAAGTCTCGAGGCGGAGCTCAGGCTGAACGATTTGCGCTGCAGCGGGATCCATGCCCTCATCGAGCGCGATGAGAAAACCGGCTCCTACACCCTCACCGACTTGGGCAGCCGGTATGGGACATACCTGAAGGGACGCAAGATCCAGAGCGCCCCCCTACGCGAGGGCGCGGTCTTCGTCATCGGGAGCCACCAACTCGTGCTCCGGCACCGCAAGGCCATCGAAGACGAGAAGACCTCGTTGATCCAGAGACAGGAGCGCGCGCGGCCAGGCCACGAAGATACCTCGCACGGCGCGGAACACGGCCTTGATCCGGACTCCGCCCCCGGTCCAGAAAGGCTTCAGGCCACGCTCTACTGGGGCGACCAGATCATCGAGCAAAAGCTATTTCAGCCGGGAGAAGACATCACGGTCGGCACGCAGCTGGACGCCAGCTTCGGCTTCGGCCTGCAGGGCACGCATAGCGAGGACAAGCCGTTCACCGTCGCCCGCTATAAGAAGGAGATCCTATTCCTGCACGTTCCGAAGGAGGCCTCGGGCCTGATCTGGGTCGGAAAAGACTCCTATTCGATCGATCACCTCCGTCACAAAGACAAAAGCTCCAAGTCCTTCGGAGACCTGAAGCTCAAGCTCCAAAGTGGAGACCGGGCCGACGTGCACTTCGGCGAGCTGACGCTTTCGTTCCGGTTCGTGCACCCCGCGATTCCAGACGCGAAGGACCTGATCCCAACCGTCGATAAGCCGTTCCTCAAGATCAGCGCGATCGTGGCTGGGATGTTCGCGGCCCTGTCGCTCTTTCTCACGACCCATCAGTTCGAAACCAAGCCGACAACTCTCGAGGATATCCCGAAAGAACTCAAGAAAGCGGTGTACAAGGCCGGCTATGCCAAGGCCATCAAGCGCAAACGCTCCGCCATCGGTGAGCTCACGAAGGAGAGCGAGGGCGGCAGAGCCGGAGGCGAGGAAGGCAAAGCGACCGTGAAGCAATCCGAAGCTCCCACTCCCCCCAAGGCCAAGGAAGCCAAGGAGGTCAGGGTAGCCAAGAAAGCGGAACCTGAGAAGACCGCCCCTTCCAAGAGCAAAAGCGGTGAGCGATCGGCACGTAGAAGCCTCGTGAAACCCGTCACGAAGGCCACCAGGCACCAGATCGCCGATTCGAAATCGAAGCGGGCCGCAGGGGCCGTCGCGCAAGCGGCTCCCGCCAAATCCGCCGCTCCAGCCGAACCGGTAGTCGATCTGGACGCGGCTTTCTCGATCTCGACCGGGCCGAAAAGCAAGAATTCCCCGACGGCCGGCGCCGTCGGCAAACTCGAAAAGGCCGGCAACACGGTGGGCGCGCTCACCGAAGGCGGTCATTTCGCGCGAGGCACGAAAGGCACCGGCGCTGGAGGCGGCGGGAAGAGCGTCGGCATCGTCGGCGCCCGCACTGGCGACAAGATGGGCGGGGCACTCGGAGCTGGCGACGAAGGCCTGCTGAAAACTCAGGGCCGCGAGATCGGTAATGCCGAGATCATCGAGGAGGTCATCATCGAAGGCGGCCTCGATCGAAACGTGATCGCCAACATCATCCGGCGATACCTACCACAGATCCGGCACTGCTACGAGCAGCAGCTCGTGCACAAACCCAACCTCCGCGGAAAAGTCACGGTTGCCTTCACGATCGCCGGAAACGGGAGCGTCAAGAGCTCCCGTGTTCACGAGACCAGCCTCAAGGACAGCGAAACCGAAGGCTGCATGCTCAGCAAGATCCTCGGCTGGAAGTTCCCGAAACCGCGCGGAGGCGGCACGGTCACAGTCAAATATCCTTTTATCCTGATGTCACAGAAAGGCGGATGATATGGAAACGCAAGCACAGACCCCACCGATCGAACAGAGTGGCGAACTCCTGGGCGAGTTTCTCTCGAGGTTCTCCAGCGGTCATACCTTGGACCTGGTGATCATGTGGGCCCTCACCATCATGTTCTTCGCTTCGGTAGCGATCATCGCCGAGCGAATCTACATGATCCTCTTCGTCTACAACTCGAGAGCCTCCGACCTGATGCAGAAGGTGCAGCGGTTGATCATCGACAACAAGATCGACGACGCCATCCAGGTCTGCAACACCCGAAGGAAAGCCGTGCTCTATCAGGTCTTCAAAGCGGGCCTGGTGAACG
>CAYNDM010000183.1:675-1535 GCA_964395265.1 uncultured Bacteriovoracaceae bacterium | reverse complement strand
GAACGCACACCGTCCGATCGACGAGGTCCAGGACCACATCGAAGTCGCCAAGCTCGGAGTCATTCCGAAGCTTCAGCAGCGGCTTTCCTACCTTTTCATGATGGGCAACGTCGCCACCTTGCTGGGTCTCCTCGGAACGGTCTTCGGCCTGGTCGTGTCGTTCTCGGGCGCCAAGACCGTCGAAGCCTCGCAGAAGCAGCTCATGCTGACAGCCGGGATCTCTTCCGCGCTGACAGCGACCTTTTTCGGTCTCGCGGTGGCCATCCCCTGTATGTTCTTCTACGGCTGGCTCTTCAACCGGGTGAACCACATGGTCGACGAGATCGAGCATTACTCCGCTCGCCTGCTCGTCCTATTGAGAACCGGGGCGGACTTCGAGCAGTTCGGTGACACGGATGATTTCAGCACCGCCCATACGCCACGCAAGGACATCGAAGCGGCTTGATGCCGGATCTTGAGGCACGAGAACGATGAAACTCAAAAAGCGGCAATTCAAGCTGACGCTCCCCCAGGGTGAGATGAACATCGTCTCGTTCATGGACGTTCTCACGACCCTGCTCTTCTTCCTGCTGCTGACCGCGACCTTCACGAAGCTTTCGATCGTTCCGGCATCAGGCGTGCCCTCGCATATTCCGCCCAAGGAGAGCGACAATTCCCCCAAGTTCACGCTCGAGCTGATCGTCCACAGCCCGACGTCAGCAACGGTATGGCTGGGGCCCTTGGCGGGGCTTCGGATTCGGGAGTCCGACCGCCTGCGCGCGAGACTGGCGGAGTCGTTCAAAGGCAACGATGCCGCGGGATATCTGCGCAAGATCGAGGCGCGGGACAAGAGCAGCCTGATCTCCGCGCTTCATGAGGAG
>CAYNDM010000183.1:0-665 GCA_964395265.1 uncultured Bacteriovoracaceae bacterium | reverse complement strand
GAGTTGGGCCTGATCAAAGCCAGCTTCCCCGAGCAGATGGGGGCGGTCGTGGCATTCACCGATCCCGTGCCCTACCAGGACATGGTCGACCTGATCGCCGCTGTTCGCTCTTTGGACAAGAAATCGCCAGGAATCGAAATCGTCAACATCGCCACCGGCCGAGAAGAGCGCACGCAAGTACTCTTCCCGCAAGTCATCATCTCCGAGTGGAATGACGCGACGGAAGGAGTTTGAACCGTGACCCAGGAGAACAGGACCCCTTGGCGTAAAGTCGACCCGAAAAGCAAAGACGGGGAGCCCCCCGAACCCAAGCGTCCCATGATCCGGGGACGCAAGAAGCATCGGGAAGCAGCGGACTTCAGCCTGAACATCACCTCGCTGATGGACGTCCTGACCGTGCTTTTGTTCTTCCTGCTAAAGAGCTTCAGCGTCACCGATTCCGCCCTGAGCGTGCCGCAGGGGATTCGCCTCCCCTCCTCCGCCACCGACGCACGAATCGAGGAAACCGTCACTCTCGCGCTCCTGAAGGATCAGATCCAGGTCTCTGGCCAGTCCGTCATGAAGCTCGACCGCGGCAAACCCTATATCCGATCTCGACTCCGATGGGCGGATCATGATTCCCCTGAAAAAGACGCTCGAGGAACAATTCGCCCGCAGGAATAAAA
>CAYNDM010000182.1:0-6687 GCA_964395265.1 uncultured Bacteriovoracaceae bacterium | reverse complement strand
GGGCTCAGGATCGGGCCCATCCTCGGCGTTAGCATCGGGCTCAGGATCGGCCTCGAGTCAGGTCCCTCAAGGGACCGATCCCGCTCCAAAGGTCACCGAGCGGACTTTCAAGACCATCCAGACCGAGCGGGAATTCCACGAGCTCCTCGACGGGATTCGCCGGGCAGGGGAATTCGCTTTCGATGTGGAAACCACTTCGCTCAACCCATGGGAGGCAGAGCTGGTGGGGGTCGCGATCTGCCATGATCGGTCGTTCGCTTGTTATATCCCGATCGGACACCGGGGGACGGATCGACCTCAGCTTCCATTGCAACAGGTTCTCAACGGGCTGAAGCCGCTGCTTGAGGATCCCAAAATCAAGAAGATCGGTCAGAACCTCAAGTATGACTTCAGCGTGATGCTGAAGTACGGCATCAATGCCGACGGGATCGGCGCCGACACGATGATCGCTTCTTACGTCTTGGAGCCCGAGAGCCGCCACAATCTGGATCTGCTCGCGGCGAAGTACCTGTCCTACACGATGCTGACCTATGAGCAGGTATGCGGGAAGGGAAAGGATCAGATCGGGTTCGACCAGGTCGCGATCGACGTGGCGACGCGCTACTCGGCCGAGGATGCCTGGATCTCGCTGCTTCTCTGGGATCACCTTCGTCCGAGGCTCGAAGCGGAGGCCCTGATGCCCGTCTTCGCGCAAATCGATTTGCCTTTGATAGGGATCCTGGCCCGAATGGAGAGCCAAGGGGTGTGCATCGACGACGAATGGCTCAAGCAGCTTTCGAGGGAGTTCGAGAAGGATCTCAAGTCGATCGAAGAGCGGATCTCGGCGTTCACACGAGGCCCGATCAACCTGAACTCCCCTAAACAGCTCGCACAGCTTCTTTTCGAGGAGCTGAAACTTCCGGTTCAGAGCAAGACCAAGACCGGTTACTCGACCGACGCGAAGGTCCTCGATGCGTTGTCGCACCTCCATGAGGTGCCCCGGCTCCTGCTCGAATACCGGGAGATTACCAAGCTGAAGGGCACCTACGTCGACACGCTGCCGGCGATGCGCCTCAAGAGCACAGGGAAGATCCATGCGAGCTTCAATCAGACCGTTGCTGCCACGGGGCGCCTGTCGAGCTCCGACCCCAACCTCCAAAACATCCCGATCCGCACCGAGCGGGGACGGAAGATCCGCCGGGCGTTCGTTGCCTCAGAAGGCAATCTTCTGCTTTCCGCCGATTACAGTCAGATCGAGCTGAGGATTCTCGCGCATATGAGCGAGGATCCCGAGTTGGTCAGCTCCTTCAAGAAGGACGAGGATGTCCATCAGCGCACGGCAAGCGAGATCTTCGAGATCCCTCCCGAGCAGGTGAGCGATCGGCAGCGCGGAATCGCCAAGGCGATCAATTTCGGGCTGATGTACGGCAAGACCCCCTTCGGCCTCGCTCAGGAGCTCAAGATCCCGCAGCGTGAGGCGCGCGATATCATCGACCGTTACTTTCGCCGCTATCATGGCGTGAAGCGTTTCTTGGACCAACAGGTTCTGGACGCGAGGGAGAAAGGGTATGTCTGCACGCTGGCCGGGCGCAAGCGTCACCTGCCGGACATCCGCTCGCGCAACCCCGCTGTACGGAACAATGCCGAGAGAATGGCCATGAATTCCCCGATCCAGGGAACCGCGGCTGATCTCATGAAGATCGCCATGATTCGACTCGACGAGGGGCTGCGACAGAACCGCTATGAGAGCAAGCTGATCATTCAGGTGCACGACGAAGTGCTCCTGGATTGCCCGAAATCCGAAATCGAAAACGTGCGGGGATTGGTCGTCGACGCGATGGAAGGCGCAATGAGCCTTTTGGTTCCACTGAAAGTGAATAGCTCAGTAGGCGAAAACTGGATGGACTTGTAGGCATGTGAAGGGCCTACAGCCAGTCTTGCGATCAGGCGAAGAGGCTGGATGGGCATGTAAATATGGGAAGGGCTCCGCTCAGTACACGGGTCCCATCGGGCGCCGCCCGATCTTTCTCAATGCGTTGGCGCGAAACCTCAGCCAAGCGACCTCCGCGGCGCGCTCGGCCTGTGCACTCGCCGCAGGCGGGAGGGGAAGGGCTCTGATCCATGCATTGGCCTGCGAAAGCGCTTCTTCGACGAGTGCCACTCCCGCGTTGCTCCCGCCCCCGCGGATCCTGGAGTTGAGATTGATCGGGCCTTCGATGAATGCCCGGTAATGGGGATAAGCCCAGAGATGGAACTCGAGCATCGGGGCGAGGCCCATCTCACGCACGGCCCCCTCGAGCTCGGTGTAAGCCAGGCTTGTATCTTCTCCGGCGCGGGCTTGCTCCATCCAATCGGGATGGAACTGCAGGATTTTTTGGGAGCTGGGAGCCGTGTAATTCGCCCCTTCCGCGGCGTTCTCGAGGATCTCGATCAGCTCATCCTCGCCGAAGACCGCCGCGAGGCGCTGAAGAGTCTGTGCGTGCGCCTCGAGAAGTAGGATCAAGAACTCGACAAGCCTCATGACCCGTTCAGGTTACCTCAGGTCAGGGAGATTGGCGAGCCAGGCGGTTGGATTAGAGTTGCTTGGGCGTGAAGAGAAGCTTCCAACGGGGCGGATGAGGCGTCGCACGGGTCCCGGGCAGCTCGGCCACTCCGAAGTTCGGGGTGAGAAAGCGAGGGCGGAGGACGACGAACCATCTGCCATGCCAAGAGTCCGCATCGTGGGGAACGGCGCTGTCCTGAAGGGTTTCGGCGAAGAGGATGATGCCGTGAGGAAGGAGCTGGGCACTGAGCTTTCGGTGCCAGTTCTCGGCTTCAGGAATCTCCACCCAGGCATCCAGCGCCCAGAACTTCCACCCGATGCTGGCGGCCTCCGCCGCGATCGCGCACTCCCATTGGCGGTCATAGCGCTCGAAGCGGTTCTTGGGGATGAAGTTGAAGAGCGTCTCGGGCAGGAGCCGGGTGCGCTTTTTGAATTCCGTCTCTGGGTCCAGAAGCTGCCACAAGGGCTGGTCCAGCCGCGCGGCGGACCTCACGTCGTTGATCCGATTCTCCAAGCTTCGGTACTTCGAGGCCTCGTCCCTGGAGCCCTTGGCGAGAAGCGAAGATTTCTCGGCGTGGATCTCGCGTACCAGGTCACGCAGAAGCGAGAGTCGTACCAGCGTCGTTTCATCGGCTTGCTCGATCTCTTCCCATCTCTCGCTATAAGGTCGAAGCAGGTGCTCGGGAAGATTCATCGCAGTATGGGTGTTGTCGGGGTTTTCGTTCGTCTGAAAGCCGGTTTCTCCTTTGGCCTGGCTTCGACTTCAGGCGCTTGCGCGTAAGCGAAATGCTCCGGAGAAATCGGTCCGCGCGCTTGATCCCGGGTGGGGATCACCTGTGGGCTCGCGTTTCGGTGTCGGCGAGGGGAATGCCCGGGCACGCCAGGTCCTTTCTTCAACGCAAGCAAAGCCTCGATGACCGTCGGATCCTTCAATGCCGCCTGGTATTCGGCCCTTGCCGAAACGTTGCGCGGCGACGGGCTAGTCGAGCTCAAGGACTCAACGGGAGGGGCCGACGGCCTGGAAGGAGAAGAAGCCGGCCTGGCACGAGACTCGGTGAGAGAAGAATCCGGTCTGAGGCCAGACTCGGCGAGCGAGGACTGTCGCAAGGGCATCAGGCTAAGCTGGGTCAGCTTGCCCAATCCGTTCAACGTTCCCAATGCTTCCTCAAGAGATGGCGCTTGCGATGGAATCGATGCTTCCATCGGTCCCGATGGCGACAATAGGGCCCGCGCCAGGCGCTTCAGCTGACTGCGACCGTTCGAGCCTACTGGACGATCCAAAGAGAGAGTCCCTCCAGTTTCGACTTGAAATAGTCCACATCGACGCCGCCGAAGTCGCTGCATGAGATCCCGATCCTCTCCAGGCGAAGCGACGAAAGATTCTTGCTCAGGTTCACCCATGCCTCTTTCGGAGGGCGCTTGCGTCGCGAATGGTCATCGGGCAACAGGCCTGCTCCAACGAGAAGCAAATGATAGACGCGTCCGCCGCGGATCACTGGAAGATAAGCGCATTCGCCTGGTCGGCCGGTGATCACGCCAGCCTGCAGGCAGTTTGAGATCGCTCCCTGGAATCTCCAGTCCAACAAACCTGCCAGTCCCTGAAGGGGGCGCTCGTTCTCATAACAGGTGGCGATGATTCCCAGTATCTTTCCATCGAAGAGAGCTCGATCGGCGTCGAGATCCAGCCATTCCATCGCACTCAAGTATATCCGGTGAACTTCGAGACTGGCAAGGCGCGGATGCAGAGCGCGGGTTTTTGGCAGTTTTCTGACGTCGAGTCCTCGATGGGCTCATTCTCTCGCGGAGTCAAATCAATGCAGAAGCTGAGTCGTTTCTCTGGAGTTTAAGTCGCTTCCTTGGAATTCAGGATTCGCAGGCGTTCAGGCCTCAGCGGCTGGCAGCGCGAGCCTGATGGCATCCAGGATCCCGTTGACGAAAGCCGAAGTCTCCGCCGACCCGAACTGCTTGGCCAGCTCGATCGCCTCGTCGATGGTGACCGTGTGGGGGATTTCCGGAAAGTGTGTCATCTCATAGACCGCCATGCGCAGCAGCGTGCGGTCGATGGCGGCCATGCGGTTGACTTTCCAGTTGACCGCGTGCTTCTCAAGCATCGTGTCCAGGGTCGGAAGATCCATGAGCGTGCCCGCGACCAGCTCGGCTGCGAAATCACGGACCTGCGCCGGAACCTGGAAGTGCTCGAAATGGGCTTGCAGCTCGTTTGCCAGGGCAGCGCCGGAAGGGATCTCCTTTCCGGATGCGGGAGCGCTGTCGTAGCCATAGAGGATCTGGAGCGCGATTTCTCGTGCGCGGTGACGCGATTTCATGAGTTGCCTTCTGAGTTAGAGACGAACGGAAAAGAAAGAAGAGCCGGGTCGCCCTGTGGAACCGGGGGTTCCTGGAGCTCGGCCACGAACTCCTCGACGTCCCGAAACTCCAGATAGACCGAAGCAAAACGGACATACGAAACTTTGTCGAGGTCGTGGAGCTCTGCCATGACCATCTGGCCGACGTTCTTCGTAGGGATCTCCTTGATCCCATACGATTGGATGCGCTTCTCGATTCGATGAATCAGCTCTTCGATTTTTTGGGTCGGGATCGCGCGCTTCTGAGTGGCCTTTTCGATTCCCGAAAGCCCCTTGTCTCGGGAGTAAGGTTCGCGGCGGCCGTCCTTTTTGATCACCAGAGGCATCACCTCTTCGACGCGTTCATAAGTGGTGAAGCGTCCGCCGCAACGGAGACACTCGCGTCGACGTCGGGTGATATCAGAGGTCTGATTGAGCCGCGAGTCGATGACCTTGGTCTCTGGGATCGAGCAGAAGGGGCATTTCATATGGTGAGAATCCTATACCTTAAATGACTTACCGCTTCAACTTCTTGAAAGGAGCTCCCGGCGACTCATCCTGCCTCGAATGGCCTAGTGATAGAGAGGAAACTTCAAGCACAAGGTCTTGACTTCCTGACGGATTTTTTCGAGCTGCGAGCTGTCGCCTTTGGACTTGAGGGCCAAGTCGATCCAGGCGGCGATTTGCCTCATCTCGCTCCTGCCCATCGAACGAGTCGTGATCGCCGGCACGCCGATACGGATCCCGCTCGTCACGAACGGGCTGCGCTTCTCGTTCGGGATCGTGTTCTTGTTCACCGTGATGCCAGCCTGGTCCAGCCACGCCTCGGCGTCCTTGCCGGTGATGCTCCCGTCACCGGTCGCGGTCAAATCCACCAGCATCAGATGATTGTCTGTTCCACCGGTGACGAGACTGAAACCTCTCTCCATGAGCCCTTCAGCCAGCGCTTTGGCGTTCTCGATCACCTGCTTTTGGTAGGTGATGAATTCGGGAGCCTGCGCTTCCCCGAAGGCGACGGCCTTGGCCGCGATGACGTGCATGAGCGGTCCTCCTTGGATTCCGGGGAAAATCTGGGAATTGACGGCCTTGATCCGTTCTTGGGAGGAGAGGATAAGACCTCCGCGAGGGCCGCGCAAAGTCTTGTGAGTGGTCGAAGTGGTGTAGGTCGCATGAGGGATCGGCGTCGGATGAAGCCCCGCAGCGACCAGACCTGCGATATGAGCCATGTCCACGACCAGATGGGCGCCGCAGTCCTGGGCGATCTTCGCCATGCTTTCAAAGTCGATGATCCGAGGATAAGCGCTGGCTCCCGCGACGATCACCTTCGGCTTTTCGCGCATCGCGATCGAACGGATCTCGTCGTAGTCCAGTCGATGGGTTTCAGGGTGAAGTCCGTAGCTGATCGCCTTGAAGAGCTTGCCGCTGAAATTGACCGGGCTTCCGTGGGTGAGGTGCCCGCCGTGCGAGAGACTCATCCCCAGAATCGTGTCCCCAGGCGAAAGGAGCGCCAGGTAGGCGGCCATATTGGCTTGCGAGCCGGAATGAGGCTGGACGTTGGCCGCCTCGGCCTTGAAAAGCGAGCATACGCGTTCGATCGCCAGGCTCTCCACCTCGTCGGCGTAATCGCAGCCGCCGTAGTAACGGCGCCCCGGATAGCCCTCGGCGTACTTGTTGGTGAAGACCGAGCCGGTTGCTTCCAGCACGGCCGGGCTGGCGATGTTCTCGCTCGCGATCAGCTCGATCCGGTCGCGCTGGCGGCCAAGCTCCCGGCCGATAATCGCCGCGACTTCCGGATCGGCCTCCTGCAGATTGTCATGCCAGAAG
>CAYNDM010000181.1:0-6696 GCA_964395265.1 uncultured Bacteriovoracaceae bacterium | reverse complement strand
TCGCAGCCCCATCCCTCTCCTACCGTAATCGCCCCGGGGTTCGAAGCGCAGGACAAATCCCATGGTGCCAGAAGCCACCGTCAGCTGCCGTATGATCTCATGATGAGGCCAAAAGCCACTCCGTGCCTTTTCGTCGCCCCGCACCGAGAATAGATCGACCAGCCCCGCCGATCCGTTGGTCGTGTCGAATCGGGTGACCAGGACGTTGGTATCGCTCAGATACGATTGCGTAGAGCGATAAGGCTCAAGAGGGGCGATTTGAAAGTGACCAGCCGCTGGATCGAGGATCCTGCCGAAATAGCTTGGCGAATCAAACTTCGGGAAACAGCACCAGTCAATCGATCCAGTCTTTGAGACCAGCGCCGCAGTCCGGCAATTGCCGATCAATCCATAGTCCTGAATCTCCAGGCCAGGTGGCTCACCCATCCCCCGAGGCGATGCAAACTTGGAACTCGAGGGGCATGGGTCCGACATCGCGCAGGGACGGCGAACGAAAGTTCCACGAGCGACGAAAAAGCTGCTGAACAAGAAGCGAGCAGCCTTTATCCCATTCTAATGACCACAGCAAAAAACGGATTTTGTTGGCAGGGATCCTGTTGGTTTTCGCTCATACACAGGCTCACGGAGAGATCACTCGGACTGAAAGCGCCAGTATTCGTGAATCGAAAAGATTCGAAATTTACTTCGGTGCCGTTAGCGAACGCTATCCAAGCTATTTTTCTCTAAACGTCGCTTATAACGTCTTGGATCATCTCCGTCTGAGCGCGGGAGCAGGAACAATCGTATTTGGCAGCTCCTACGGCATCGGCGGGAATTTCGTCTTAGACGTGAATTGGATGTGGCTCGCCTCATCAACCGAAAGCATCGGAACGAAGGTCTGTCCGTACGTGAACGTGGGTTGGCTTTTCCAAGCGGCCACTTGACTCTCGACACCCCAGAAAAAAAAGAAGCAATCCGAGACGCGTCTCCCCCAACAGCGAGCGTCTCCGATTGCCTCTTCTGCACCGATCTGCCGCGATTCGCGACGACCCGGGTCGACCTTAAGGGTTTCCTGTCCAGATGTAGCATTGCCCATGCAGGCGATCGACGCCATTTTCGGTATCGACCTCTAAAATGGACGGAGAGATGTGGTCACCGCTCGTGCCATCGGTACCGCTGTGAAGCGCTCCTCTCGGAAGCGTGATGGCGGGATGCGGCCCGGTCTGAGCCTGGATTCGGGTGCCCAGCAGATCCGTGAACCGATAGGCGCCGTTGTTATAGATCGGAGTGGAGTCGCAAACGACTTCGAAGGAGGGGTGATTGCGCTTGTTCGAGTCATCTCTGACCTCGCCGCCGTCAAGAGTGACATCCTTGACGAATGTGGCGGCAGCCCGGCATCTCTCGAATCCACCGTGCTCCCGCTTGTTCTTGTAATGGCAGACCAAGTTGAAACACTCCTCTTTCGTCTTGGGTTCGCAGTTCCCTTCTGGACAAGGATTGGCGTATGCGAAAGAGCCTGCGCCAAGAACGACCAGTACAGCACCAAAGAATCGGAACGGATTCATCGTATTCTCCTTCAAATGACATGTTCAATTCGCCAAGCGAAATGCGAGGCGAGAGAGCGCTCCGGAGTGCAACCTACAGACCCTGGAATGTGGAGATTTCATTCAACGTAGCGCTGCTCGCGAGGCGAGGTGTCCCATGCGATGGAGCTCATTCACGCAAGGAACGGAATCGCTTGCGGATATTTCATTCATGCAACGAGTGAATACGCTTGAATGATACTTCTGCAATCCGTGCATCGCAGAAATCGATCGGATCGTGAGAGCGAGGCCGTAGTTGACGTGCGCGGGTCTCGAAACCTAGCGGCATATCGCTTGCACAAGTGGCCGCCTCGCATCAGGTGCACGTCTTCCAACGTGGCTAGCGAAAACATATCTCGCGCGAAAGTCCTTGCTTCGACTTTTCGCGCGCATGGGAAGGAAGCGAAACGATGAGACGACTGATAGCTGTTCCGGTTCTAGGGATTGTGGCCATGCTCTGCTCCTGTCAGAGCGATCGCCCTACGGCAAGCGATCGAAGCGACCTGGGAGAGGAGACTCCCATCAATGAGAATGCTTTGTCCGTTCCATGGGAGGCTGAGATCAGAACACAATGCAACTCGGCGACGGAAGAAGACTGCCCGGGTGCGTTCGGATTCACGGTCCACTCCAATGGAGAATTCAGAATCGGTCCGGGCCCTCAAGGACAGTTCGTGGAAGGGCGCATTCGCGCAAGCGAGCTGGAGTCGCTTCGCGAGAAGGTTCGTCCGCTATTGCGTTCAGAGCATCGAACGGCGCACTCGCTCATCGATAACGGAGCAAGAGTCTGCCTGGAGTCCACCGAAGGAACGATGACCCGCACGATTCGTGTCGCGCGATCCAAAGATGGAAGAAGTGGCGCTTCTGCGCACGGGCACGGATTGGGATGCCTTGATGACGAGACCCGCCACGTCAACCCGGGCAACCCTGGGGCTTCGGACAGCGAGTCGCTCTTGCAAGAGCTCTCCGCGCTGCTGAAACAGCATCACCCCGCCGAGTTCCCGAGTCCATGCACGAATGCCAACTGGGCTCTTCGCCAGCTCGAAGAGAGCCTCCGAAACTGCCGCAAGAACGAAGACTGCGCCTATATCGATCCGAACTATACCCCGATCGGGCCGGCTCCGAGCTCGCGCTTGCTCGCGGATGACTGCTCCTACGGCAAGCCACTGATCGCCGCGAACGCATTCGAGGTGTTGGCGCTGCAGCGAACGCTTCTCTTGGAGAAAGGAACGGTTCAGATTGCCTGTGAGACGGAGTTCCCACGCCTGGGGTGCGACGGCGAGGTGCTGTTCGATGCCCGACGAGGGCCAGCGCTCTGCATCGCAGGCAAGTGCCAGGCAGGCGCTCTTCAGTAAATTCGGTGCATTACAAAATCAGAATATCCCAGGAGGAAAATACCATGTCCAAAAACTTGATTCTGGCGACTGCGATGATCGCCCTGGCCGCGGGTGTGATTCCGGAAGCATCGAACGCCGGGGATTGCTCCGACGGGAAATGCCCTGGAGCGAGGAGAGTCTGCTTCAATCTGTATTGCGAATTCGACGCTCGCGAAAAAGACTCGAACCGCTTCAAGCAGTGCGAGGCCGCCGCGCGGATTCTCAAGTGGGTGGGCGCCGACGGCTCCGAGATCCTCGATCGATCCTCGAAATCCAATCACCCCTCTTTACAGGTCAGGTGCGACGAAAAGGTCTTGTACAATAACTCTTCCTATCGGTTCACCGACGAGAAGGGGACGCGCATTCAGGCCGTTCCGGGACCCTACCCCGCCGTATTGCTGCCACGGGGCACGCTCGAAGATGGTCATGGGCACGTGCTTGCGGCACTGGAACTGTCTCGGCAGACGCTCAAAGGAAGCTGCCATCTCTACACCGAGCCTGAAGAAGCCTGGTTTCGCCCGTTCGACTTCGATCTCGCGCAGGACATCGATGCTGCGCAAGACTCCGATCTCGTGGGAGTGGACGAGAGCCTGGAGGGCCATTCTGGATGGGGAATGGCCATTCCCCTGGGAGATCGTTCCGAGGAGTGGTGAAATCCCCTCACAGGATAGGCTTTTGTCAGCTGTCGAATCCTTCGACAGCGCTGACCAGCGATTCCCGGATTTCGTCAAAGGAATTAGCAATTTCCTGCCGTCAGCAGGACTTGAGCCCGCTCGCATTTCGCACTCCGCGGCACGGAATCTGAAACACCTCCTGGTGGAAGACCAACACCCCCCAGGAGCGACACCAGACGATGTTCTGCGGACTTGCGAATATCAGGAAGTTCCTATTTTCGCGGCCCAGTTGGGTTCGCGGCGCGCTCGCGCTCGTGCTGGCGTTGTCCGTTGATCCCGCATTTGGGAGCTCAGGGGAGCCGGTCGCGGGGATCGACAGCCTTGCTACGGCAGGATCCGGACCTCATCGGCCTCGGACGGAGAGCGAGTTCGAGGTGATCTACAATCGGATGATGGGTTGGGATGATTGCGTGAGAGAGCTTACAAAGCCTTTGCCGTCGCAGCTCAAGAGCAAGTACCCATGCGCCGTCCGGCTCAAGTGGACCCAAGGCTCCAAAGCGGGTCAGTGGAAAGAGCCCGATCCAGGCATGGTTCGAGCCCTGAAAGGAAGGATTCTTCAACCCCTGATCCCCAAGATCGCCGAGGAATACGGAATCGACGCACGAGCGCTCGCTGGCGTAGTTCTGACCGAACAATCCGTGAACCAAACAGGCCCCGGCTCAGAGTTCGACAAATGGATCGACAGGATGGCCAAGAAGCATGGGGCCCACAAAGTTCTCGCCATGGGGCACCAAATCGGAATCAAGCTGAGCCTCGGCCTCGCGCAATTCAATGTCGACGGAATCTGTCACACCCTCGCGGTACGCCAGGCCATTGAGCCCGACTTCTATCCTGAGATGTCTTGCAAAGACGGTAAGCTGAGAGGCAATGGGAAATCGCTGATCGGTCTATTGAACACCGTAAACTCGATCGAGTCGAGCCTGAGGTGGGTCGCCGCGAGCCTCAGGCACGCGCAGGACGAGTACGCAGCCGTGGGCTGCGACATCTCGCAGGACCTGGGAGCGCTTTTGACGGTTCATGTGCTGGGTCACGCCCGGGAGCTTGCAAGCAACTCCGCCTGCAAGCGCGGAGAAAATCCGAACTGGAACTTCATGGGACTCTGGGCGGAGAAGCATCGAGATGTCATCTACTCTCTGCTCCCCGGCGATTACCAACCTAAGATCGCGAGCTCTCCCGCAGTGTCCATCCCACCTCCGCCCCGCTTCGACAGGATTCTCTCTCGAAGCGAGAGCGAGGAGCTGTTTCGCTTATTGGGACGGCTCAACCTATCGCCTCCGGCCGTGTCCACCGCGGCTGGGACGGATCGCTTGAAGAAGCCGCTTGAATCCGGCGAAGCAACACAGCTCGGCTCCATTCCATCGCCCGATCAGATCGCTGCTCAAGGCGCCTCGCACTGAGGCCGCTTCTCGTTCGCAGCGAGATACTCCCAAGAGCGCAAGCCGCCAATTGCGTAAGACCCTCAGCGCTTAGCCTAGGCCGTCAAGTGCGTAGCCCCCAAGCACTCGAGGCTCAGAACACCATATCGAGCTGAACGTAGTAGAATGTCGGACGAGAACCCGCGAACTGCTCCTCGAGATAAGACCCCAGGAAGAAATACGACCCGCCGGCGCTGACCCCGACCGCCTTGCTGGCTTGGTATTTCAAAGTGAGGTCGAGCTCCGAACCGATGCCCTTGGCGCTCGACTGGGTTGTCAAAGCCCTGAGCGGCGTGACGCCGTTCAACTTATAAGCCTGGGCATCCGTCTTTGCTCGTGCAAAATAATGGTACTCAAGCTGGGTCAGCAGGCGTTCGTTGAGCTTCAGCGTTCCGTTCGCGCGGAATCCTTGCAAGTTTCTCCTCCCCAGCACATCGGCGTATCCAAGCCATTTATGCGCGGTCGGAAAGAGCTGGTTGAAATCCTTGCTGGCGTAGAAGGCCCCTAGTCCAAGGCGCGGCTTCATCGAGTGATCGAATGTGTAGCCGGCCTCCGCATCCACTTGCTGACCATGGGTGTCTCCGCCTTGATAGGTTCCTTCGATCCGATAGTCGAGGGAATCGACGACAGACTTGGCACGCAAGCCTCCGGTCCAAAGCCGGGTTGGAGTCGCCACGGTAGCATCGCGAAGATAGAGAACGTAGAGATCCGCCGCTTGCAGGAACGACCCCAGCTTCGAGCTGGAGTAAAGCCCAAAGAAGTCCTTGTCACCCTGCCCGGATCCCGTGATGTTCGTATCCTGAAGCTTGCTGAAGAAAAGATCGCTCCATCCCAGCGTGTGTTCGGATCGCACCCGGATGGCGTCAAAGCTGCGGCCCACGTTACTCCATTCGACCGCGCCGACCAGGAGCTCGTCCCCATAAGAGAGGATCTGCAGGCCCGCGATCAGGTTGAAACAGGAGGATGGCAGGTAACTGCCATAAGCCTGATGGGCGTTGATACCGGTATCGTAGAGCTGTCCGCTGGTCTCCTGTCGGGCGTTGGAGGTTGTCGATTGTCCGACGAACACGGGCTCCCCGAGCGCCTTCGCGAACTGCGGCTCGAAGTAAACGCTGGCGTTGTCCGCGATCTTCCACAGAATGCCGGGACGCACCCGCAAGAGGAACATGGATCTGAAAGTCGCCAGATCCGTCTCATGACTGCTTTCGAAGCGGGTTCGAAACTGGCCTTTGAGGACGAAAGAGGTCCCTTCGCTTGCCGGCGCGGCTCCACTATCTGCCGGCGTGGCGCCTCCGCTTGCTTGCGCAGCCCCTGCATTCGCTGGAGCGCCGCTGGGTGCCATAGTTCCTTCCGCTGCCGCTACGGTTCTCGCAGAGAGAGTGGCCGAAGCGGATGACGCCTGTGTCCCACTCTTCGCCGGCCCTTTGCCCATAGGCACTTTGAAGACGAGGCCGGGAAGCCACTCCGCTCCTTCGTTGCGAGTGAGCGTCGTGCGATAGCGATGCTCTCCCGCCGGAATGACCGCTTCCGCAAGGGAATCGGCGGCACAGCGCAACTGAGCATCAACAGAAGCCGCCCCCCCTCCGCACCCACTCAGATCGAACTTCGCCTCCAACTCACCGCAGGTCGCCCCCTCCGCCTTCAGCAGCCTGACGCAGGAGACCTCCTCCTC
>CAYNDM010000180.1:4766-6701 GCA_964395265.1 uncultured Bacteriovoracaceae bacterium | reverse complement strand
TACCAAGCTCGTCATAAGATTTGATAACTCATCGAAACTATAGAATAAATATTGGAAATAGTTCGTATTTTGAAAATAATTGACCAAATTAGTCAAATAAAAAATTGAAAGCTTCATGAAGTGGTAGTAAGTTGAGCCCCGGTTGAAGTGACTCTCGGAGGTGCGATGATGTGGAGTGATGGAGCACGTACAGGACTGATCATTGCGGGCTTATCCTGGACCGCCTTTGCTCCCGCGCATGCCCAATCATCGACTTTGGCCCTCTTCTGCAAACCTCCTCAGGGTTACGGCCCCGGCCAGGTATTCGTTCTTCCGGATCTTGAAACGGGAGAAATGAGGCATCTGGGAATCGCCGGCCAGGTGAAGAAGAACCGGTGCGAGGACATCCCAGGGGCCTCGGTCGACTGCGAAATCGCGCGTGGAGTCTTCTCCAAGAGAGCATTTCTGACAGTCGCCATTCCGGCGGGCGCAGAACCGGGTACCCGGATTCCCACAAGTTATCGAAAAGGCGAGAAAGAACCCATCTCTCACTCGGACAGCGACTGTATCGTCACGCATAATCCCTTTGATCCCTACGAAGCCGGGCCGGGGCCGGGGCTCGGTAGGCCGGGAACGCGCTGATGGAAGCGAAGTGGTCGCTCTTCCTAAAACGATCCCTCGTACTGGCACTTGCCATGAGCGGGCTGGTGAGTTGTGGAGGGTCCTCTGAGGTCACGTCAGGGGCCCAGTACTCTTGCGGTGCGGTCGCCTCAGGCGAAAGCCGCATCATCCTCAGCGGTCGAACCGGGATCGGCGGGCGCTACAAACTCTCTCGCGAGCGAGATCATTACGAAGTCGTTTTGAACCTCCGCTTCGTGGATCGCCGTTCGGAGTGGGGGACGAAAGCCAGCGAGAAAATGCGGGAACGCGTGAGCTTCTGCTACCGCCAGATCTCGCCCTATCTCAATGGACCCAACGGCGAGACCATGACCCTTCGCCTCGCGGATGAGCGCGATGACCAGCTGCTGCCGCCCGAAATCGAGATCGGGGTGAACTCGTACATGCTTCGCATGACGGCGACCGAATGGGATACGGAGCACGATTGCTCCGCTTTGGTTCACGAGTCGCTTCATCTGCTGGGATTGGTGGACGAGTACCGCGATTCGCTCTCGCGGAATCCGAGAATCCAGGAT
This sequence comes from uncultured Bacteriovoracaceae bacterium, assembly GCA_964395265.1. GTDB lineage: Bacteria > Bdellovibrionota > UBA1018 > UBA1018 > UBA1018 > CAYNDM01. Next base: position 5,529 of record CAYNDM010000180.1, on the reverse strand, counting down.
CATTCTGAGTCCTTCAAGCAGACTCTCCATGACTGTCGGCCCCGGGGACCCTTAGACTCGATTATGAATTTTCACGATGTCGCGTTCAGGGCGATCTCGAAGCGTTACTTTTTTGCGGCCTGTGAATGCCGATCTCCAGAGGCGGCATCGCCAACGGGATCGATAGCGGATGTCGAATCACGGACGGATGCCGATTCTCCTTCCGAGCCGCCGGCCGACGCCGAATCCCTCGCTGAATGCCGAAAGAGCCTGCGCGAGCTTCGGGGAGATCCCGGTTCCTGTCCGGCTGGGAGTCAGCTCATCGTGCAACCTGAGATCGACGGCGTGAAATTCGAGTTGAGTCATCTGGCGCGCTCCAATGTTTTCGCTTTGGCCGAGTCCGAGGAATTCAAGAGGCGCTTCGAAGAGTACGCCCGTGGTATCCTGACATCAGATGATCGCTATGAGTTCAGTCGGGTCCTGCCTCCGTTGCGGCAGTCCTTGCTTTTGCCCGCGCAGTTCCGGGTGATCATCGAGCCGGACTGCGAAAAGGCCAACTCGATCTACTATCGCTGTTCCAAGAATGCTTACCGCACTTCCCGGGAGCGTCATGGAGAAGGGTGCGAGTCCGATACTCCGTTGGAATGTTCAGAAAATTCATATACTTGGCTACTCCAATAATATTTGATTGATTTTGTCAGATAAAAAGATATAAATCTGCAAGCTTTTGAGGACCGCCTCGATGATCCGATTGAAAAAAGGCCAATTCCGAATCTTGCAGTTT